>CAZDRS010000020.1:0-20935 GCA_964507585.1 uncultured Dechloromonas sp. | reverse complement strand
AAACCCCTTGATCCCATTCAGGACTTTTGGTTATACTCCCGGGCTTTCTTCTAGCGAATTCTGGAGCACCATCATGGCGCGAGTCTGCCAAGTCACGGGTAAAGCCCCGATGGTTGGGAACAACATTTCCCACGCCAATAACAAAACGAAGCGCCGCTTCCTGCCGAACCTGCAGTATCGTCGTTTCTGGGTCGAAACTGAAAACCGCTTCGTGCGTCTGCGCGTTTCCAACGCCGGCCTGCGCATCATCGACAAGAAGGGCATCGACGCCGTTCTGGCCGACCTGCGTGCCCGCGGCGAAGTCTAATAGGGAAGGATACGAAAAATGGCTAAAGGCGGTCGCGAAAAGATCAAGCTGGAATCTACGGCTGGCACCGGACACTTCTATACCACCTCCAAGAACAAGCGCACGACGCCTGAAAAACTGGAGTTTATGAAGTACGATCCGAAGGCCCGTAAGCACGTCGCTTACAAGGAAGTCAAGCTGAAGTAATTCAGCTCACTCCGGCATTCGACAAACCCGCCTCTCGGCGGGTTTTGTTTTTTTGGCGTTTGATCGATGACCTGGCAATGCCCGACCAAACGCCTACCTCACTCAGACCATGCCTTTGCGCCGGAACAGCAGCACGGCATAGGCTGCGATAGTGGCAAAGATCACCACCGACCAGTTGGCCATCGACAGCCCGAGAAATTCCCATTCGCGGCTGGTGCAAAAGCCGGTCGCCAGGAATAGCGAAGGCATCTGCATGCCCAGCCAATCGACGATACGTTCGAAAATATTGGGATCGGTAAAACTGCATTCCGGCGCCAGATGCGGAAAGGCCTGCATCCAGGTCTGGTAGGCGGCAACACCGAAACCAAGGGCCGCAAGAACAACGATCAAGGCACGCCACAGCAGGTACCCAACCGGGATGAAGAACCCGAGCAGGCCAATAACACCGATCACGATATAGAGCAGGCGCTGAAAGATGCACAGCGGGCAAGGTGCCAGATGCAGCATGTTCTGCAACGCCATGCCAAAGGTGACCAAGCCAAGGCAACCCATGCCCAGCGTCACAAACCACGCCCTGATGGGCACATTCGACCAGATCATCGGCAACTTCCAGAATATCGACAAGGGCGCATTCTAAGGCATTGCCGGGCTACGACGGCATTCCGGCGCCCATCGAGACCCTAGACCGACGCCCTGCCGACCGCTAAGATGCCCGGATGAATACACGCATCCTGCTTGTCGAAGACGACGAACGATTGGCCGAACTGACGGCCGAATACCTTTCCAAGAACGACCTGCAAGTTTCCGTCGAGTCTCGAGGTGACGTGGCCGAAGGCCGCATCCTTGCCGAGCAGCCTGATCTGGTCATTCTCGACGTGATGCTCCCCGGCAAGGACGGTTTCGAAGTCTGCCGCGCCGTGCGTACGCAATATCGCGGCGTTATCCTGATGCTGACGGCTCGCGACGAGGATTTCGACCAGATTCTCGGCCTGGAAATGGGCGCCGACGACTATATCGCCAAGCCGGTTCAGCCGCGTGTGCTGCTTGCCCGCATCAAGGCCCTGCTCCGCCGCTTGCCGACACCGGGCGACACACCCGCCGGCGAGGCAGACAACATGGTCTTCGGCCAGTTCCGAATCAGTCAGGCGACCCGTACCGCCACCCTGGGTGGCCAGGGAATCGACCTGACCACGGCTGAGTTCGACCTGCTGTGGCTGCTGGCCTCGCACGCCGGCAACGTACTGTCACGCGACGACTTGCTGCAGGAATTGCGCGGCATCGGCTTCGATGGCCTTGATCGCTCAATCGATGCCCGTATCTCACGACTGCGCAAGAAACTGAACGACGACCCGGAAAACCCGACCCGCATCAAGACAGTGCGCGGCAAGGGCTACCTGTTCAGCAAGCATGACTGGAACTGAGCCCCCAGCCGAAGGCAACGGTCAAAAGGAACAGAACCAGGGGCTCGCCCGCTCGCTGTTCCGGGTCTCCCTGCCGCGCTGGCGGGGTAGCCGTTACAGCCTGTCGCGGCTGTTCTTCAACTTCTACCTGCTGGCCATGGGTTCCTTCGTGGCCATCGCCTTCACGGCCGATTTCGTCATTTCGACAGCCCAGCGCGGCATCACGGACGACTACGCACGGCGCTTCATGCGCGGCACGATCACGCTGATCGAGGACGAACTGTTCCGCCATCCGCGCCGCGAATGGCAAAAGACAATCGGCGAAATCGACGATAAATTCTCCTACAAGCTGGGCATCGTCGAGCGCATCACCCTTGACCGCACGCTGACCCCGCTCCAGGTCACCAAACTGGATGCCGGCGACATCGCCATCGACCACGACGGCGACATCATGTATCACCGCCTGGGCACCTCCAGCCAGGTGCTGGTTGTCGGCCCGCTGGCCTCCAACCGCAACCCCGAACTGACCGACCGCCTGCCACTCGAACTGCGCCTGCGCCTGCTGACCTGGAGCCTGATCGGCGTCATCTTCGCGGTTGCCCTATGGTTCTGGATACGCCCGGTCTGGCGCGACCTCGAAGCCCTGCGCCAAACCGCCCGCGACCTCGGCGACGGCCATTTCGACACGCACACCCCGGCCGCCCGTACCCAACTGTTTGCCCCGCTGTCCGATACGATGAACAGTATGGCCGAGCGCATCCGCCAACTACTCGCCACGCATCGCGAACTCTCCTGCGGCATCTCCCACGAATTGCGCACGCCGATTGCCCGCATGCGTTTTGCGCTCGAAATGCTCACCGAGACTGACGAGCATGTCGAACGCGAACGCCTGTGGGCAATGATGGAGGCCGATCTCGACGAGCTCGACCAATTGATCGACACCAGCCTGACTTACGCCCGCTTTGAGCGCGAGGCGCCGGAAGCGCACTATTCCAGCGTGAAGTTCGCCGACTGGCTAACCGACGAAGTCGATTCGGTACGCCTGCTCGGTCGCCAACTCGACATCGCGGTCGATACCAGCCAGCTGCCCGAATCCCTGTGCGTAGACCTCGACCGCAAGGCCATGCCCTACGCCCTGCGCAACCTGTTGCGCAACGCCTTCAAGTACGCCAGCAAGCGTATCTCGGTCAATGCGGAAATGATTGGCGACGAGGTGCACATCAACGTCGACGATGATGGCATCGGCATTCCACCGGAAGAACGGGAACATATTTTCTCCGCCTTCACCCGCCTCGACCGCTCCCGCGACCGTTCGACCGGCGGCTACGGGCTCGGCCTGGCCATCGCCCGCCGCGTATTGGAACTGCATGGCGGCACGGCAAGGGCCGATGCCTCGCCACTCGGCGGCGCCCGCTTCACGCTAAGCTGGAAAGCCCACCAGTAGGGCTTTTCCAGCCGTTACAAAGCGTCACACAAGATCAAAACCCGTTACCTCGGCGCAACGCTGGCGCCACAGACAGCACACGCCCGCCTCCCTAGAATGCGAGGCATGTCAGAAAACAAAGCCCATCAAGAGGATGACGAGGAAATGATCAAGATGAACATCAAGCAATTTATCGAAGCTGCCCGCCAATACCTGTTCGAACTGGCCCCAGCCCAACCCGCTCTTGCCACTGTCGCCATCTGCCAGGATCGCTAATGGCCTTTGTGGACAACCTGCCGATCAGCGAATCGCTCGGCGTCTTCGTCGGAATCACTGGTTACGACTGGCTCGCCGAGGGCCAGGCCGAACCGCTCAAGGCAGCCATCGCTGCCGTCGCCGCCGGCGGCATCATTGCCATTGCCCGCGCCCTGTTGAAACACCGCAGCAAACGCTGAACCGATTACCCTCCTCTCGAATTTTCCCCCAATTCGAGACCTCCCTGTTACCCCGCCCTCGTGGCGGGGTTTTTTTTGGATAAAAGGATCAATACTCTAGGCGCAAGGTAAGCCATTGCCGGCGCTCCACGATCCGGTCAGCCGGGTCGTTGTAGGCCTTGTACTCAAAATGCGCCCCATTCAAGGACTGGATAATCCAGGCAAGCTCTCCGCCAATACCTGACCAACGGAATTTATAGGCAAGACGCGTATCGATACGTTGATAACGCTCGGCCCAGGTATTAACTGACCATTTCGCCTTGTCCTGCCAATACCCCGCCGCAGAAAATTCCAGGTTCCTTGGCAATTGCTGTATCCACAACAGCGAGGTGGAACGCCGAGGCATACCTCGCTCGGAAAGTTCATCGATATTGCGACGTTTCTCGTAATTATTGCCGGCATTCCACAAGGAGTTTGTGGTATTTGCCATCGCTGACGGGATGAACTCCGCATCTGCGTTTATGAACATCTGGTTGAATATGAATTTCGTGGTCTCGAAGGGATTCCATTTCCACTGGTACTCGATGCCGCGCATATGCACATCCTGAATGGCGGTCATCGCGTCCGGAATATCATTTCTGCCTTCGTTCCTATCGATGACTAGCAGACGGTTATATACCTTCTCGTCAAACAGTCGTACATCGAGGCTCATACGCCAATCGCGCCAATCACCGATATAGCCGAGTTCCCAGGTGTCCATCCGCTCTGCAGGCATATTGGGATCGCCTCGGAACTGGTATTTGGCACCATTCCACCAATCCCCCCGATAATCAACAACGCTGCCAGTCCGATAGGCTCTGGAGGTACCAATACGTATCGTATTCCGTGGATTCAGATGAAACGATGTGCTGGCACGAACCGCCGGGTGTGAGCCAGCCAGCGTATCTTCCTCCCAGGACAATCCCAAATTCCCGGTCAGCCAATCGATTGGCTTCAATTCCAAATTACCGAACAATCGGGCAACCTCACGCTTCACGTTACCCTGCCCCTGCAAAGTCGTGGGGGCACTGACGCTATCCTGTCGCCAACTTCCGCCCCAGGCCAAGCGAATGTTTTCAGCCAGAGAGGTGTTGTGTTGTGCCTCGATTTCGTGACGCTGCCCCTTTGCCCCCCAAGGGTCGTATAAATACGGGGCAATTCCTGCCCCAGGGTTACCTGGATTGACAAAGCCTTCCGAGCCTTCATCCAGGGAATAGGCATAGCGCAACTGGAAATCTGAATTCAGCGACAAACTGTGACGCCATTGCGCCTGGAAAAAGGTATTCGACTGATTAAAGTCTCTTATCGGATTTGTCGGGTTGCTCAACCAGGTCGAAGTATTCAGGCGCCCACGCTGCGTTACAGCAGAAACATGCCCGGCACTCAGTTGCAGAGCATCCCGATCCGTTAGCGAAAAATCCGCGCGAAAATCGAAAAGTTGGGAAGTGTAGGAGTCGATCCAGTCGTAGCGATCCCGCAAGCCATCATCATTTTGCTGGCGATAGGTAAAGCGGAAATCGCCCGCTTCGCCCAACTTGCCTCCGGTACGAAAACCGTGGTCACGAACATTTTGGCTTCCATGGCTGGCAAAGATGGAAGTGGTTCGGACGACGGAGGGATCCACCGTGATGATGTTGATCACCCCCAGAAAGGCATTGGAACCGTAGGAAACCGCGTTTGTGCCGCGTACCACTTCGATTCGCTCGATATCTTCCAATGCAACCGGGATCAACGCCCAGTTCGTTCCATTACGAAAAGCGGGGGAATACATGGAACAGCCATCCACCAAGACCTGCAGACGAGGCGAAAACTCCTCGTCGGTCAATCCGTGATAGGTTACCCGGCCCGCCTCGGTCGTATTGGGGTAAGTCTGGAAGCCCGGAACAAGACGAAATACGTCATTCAAGTCTCGTATCGGCATACTGCGAATCGTTTCGCGGTCGATAACGGTAACCGAAGTCGGCGCATCCTTCAGGCGTTGCGGCAGGCGACTGACCGAAGCAACCATCGGCAGGCTGGAAAAAAAGACATCTTCCTCGGCCAACGCAGGAAAGGCCGCCG
Source organism: uncultured Dechloromonas sp. (assembly GCA_964507585.1). GTDB lineage: Bacteria > Pseudomonadota > Gammaproteobacteria > Burkholderiales > Rhodocyclaceae > Azonexus. The sequence goes on along the minus strand of CAZDRS010000020.1, from coordinate 15,085 downwards.
CCATGGCCAGTGCAACGGAGAGGGGTCGGCAGAAGCGGGGATTGGGTTGAGTCTTGGTATTCACGTCGTCCACTCAAAAGACCAGTTCTGTAAAGACTCCAGCCCCGCCAGAGTCACTATGCCATTCGTAATAGGCTGCCGGGCATCTTAACAAAAACTGACATTGGGAAAACTAGGGTGAAACCGGGGCAACCCCGGAAATGACGGGGCTATGCAGTATTGAGCAGGCGTACTTCGCGCTGCGGGAAGGGAATGGCGATACCGTTTTCCTTGAAGGCGCGCCAGATGGCGAAATTGACGTCGGAAACGATGTTGCCCTTGCCCTCCTCCGGATCGCCGATCCAGAACCCGAGTTCGAGATTGATGGCGCTATCGGCAAACTGGGTCAGGAAAAACCGGGGGGCCGGTTCGGCCAGAACACGCGGGTGGGCCTTGGCCGCTTCGACCATCAGGCGGCCGGCTTGTTCGAGGTCGGTGTCGTAGGCAACGCCGACGCTGGTGGCCAGGCGAATCTGCGAATTGGAGTAGGTCTGGTTCTGGACGGTCGAACCGATCAGCGTCTCGTTGGGAACGATGAATTCGGTGCCGCCGGGATGCTTAAGCACGGTGTAGCGCGTGGTGATCTGCGTCACCTCGCCGCTGTCAGCGCCAACCTGGACGATATTGCCGATGCGGATGGAACGGTCGAGCAGGATGATGAAGCCGGAAACGTAGTTGCTGGCGATCCGCTGCAGGCCCATGCCGAGGCCGACGCCGAGGGCACCGGTGAAGACCGACAGCGCGGTCATGTCGATGCCGACCAGGCCGAGGCTGGTCAGGATGGCGACGACGGTCAGCACGGCCTTGGCCACTCGCACACCGACGATGCGCAGGTTGGCATCGAGCGATTGCAGGCGCATCAGCTTTGCTTCGATGACACCGGCGATCCACAGTGCAAAAACCACGGTCAGGAAGACGGTGGCGAAGCCGCGCAGCACCGTCCACAGGTCGATATGCTGCTTGCCGACATGGAACTGCACCTTTTCCATGGCATCGATGACGAAAGGTGCCAGGTCGGTGATATACAGGGCGAGCCAGCCCCAGATGGTGGCGGCGATGATGCGTTCCCAGGCGGTCAGCCAGGTAGCCCGCGGAAAGGCCTGGCGCAACACGAAGACGACGCCGCGCACCAGCGCCATCGAGCCGAGCAGCGGCATGGCCAGCTTGAGCAGGTGGGTGTGCTGGAAGTTGTCGAGTACCGTGATGGCGATACCGGTCAACACCATGCCGGCGAGCGGGAAAGCCAGGCGCGCGCTGGCGTCGCTCAGGCGGCCGGCCCCTTCCTCGTGGCGGCTGCGCCACCAGCGGGCGATAAGCAACGCCAGGCCGATACAGGCGACCAAGGCAACGATCTGCCAGATGAAATCCGGGTCGCGAACATCGGAAAGCAGGTCGTTGATCAGGCGCAGGGCCTGGCTTTTCTCGCTCATGCCTTGCGCTCCAGGGCGGCAGCGAAGAAGCCGTCCGTATTGTGCTTGTGCGGCAGCAGGCGGAGCATCTCGCCTTCGACAACGATACCCTGCTTGCCAAGCACGGCGGAAGCCGGCAGCAGCGCGAAGTCCGCATGCTTCTCGAGAAAGGCAGTGACGATGGCGTCGTTTTCGGCGCTCAGCAGGCTGCAGGTGGCATAGACCAGGCGACCGCCGGGGCGCACCAGGGTGGCGGCAGCTTCCAGGATGGAGGCCTGCTTGACGGTCAGCTCGGCCACCGATTTTTCGTCCTGCCGCCATTTGAGATCGGGATTGCGGCGCAGGGTGCCGAGGCCGGAACAGGGCGCATCGACCAGCACGCGGTCGGCCTTGCCGGCCAGGCGCTTGATCTTCTGGTCGCGCTCATGCTCGATGCGGGCCGGATGCACGTTGGACAGGCCGGAGCGGGCCAGGCGCGGCTTGAGATTGGCCAGGCGCTTGTCGGACACATCGAAGGCGTAGAGGCGGCCGGTATTGCGCATCTGCGCGCCGAGCAGCAGCGTCTTGCCGCCCGCACCGGCGCAGAAATCGACCACCATTTCACCGCGCTTTGGTTCGAGCAGGAAGCCGAGCAACTGGCTGCCCTCATCCTGCACCTCGAAGGCACCTTCCAGGAACAACGGGTGCTTGGCCAGTGCCGGCTTGTCGCGCAGGCGAACGGCCAGGGGCGACAAGGCGCCGGGCTGGGCGGCGATGCCGTCGGCGGCCAGCTTGGCGAGCAGGGCTTCACGGTCGGTCTTCAGCGTATTGACGCGCAGATCGAGTGGTGCCGACTGGTTCATGGCCCTGGCCAGCGCCAGCGCCTCGTCGGCGCCGAATTGCTGTTCCAGGCGAGCATACAGCCAATCCGGCAGGTCGCTGCGCACGGCGGGCGGCAGATCGGCTTCCGGCATGGCCTTGGCGGCGGCCAGCCATTCTTCCTCGCTGGCCTTGAGTACCGGCGCCAATTCGCGCTGGCTCCAGCCACGGACAAGCGCCAGCGTGGCAAGCAGGCGGCGGCGATCGGACAACTGGCCGGCACAGCGCGCTTCGATGCTACGCCCGCGACGCAGCACAGCGAATACCGTTTCGGCCACGAAGGCCCGGTCGGCATGGCCGAGTTGGCGATGCTCGCGGAAATAGCGCGACACGACGGCATCGGCCGGGTGATCGAAACGCAGCAACTGGCCGAGAACGGCCTCGGCGTGGGCAAAAAGGGCTGGTGTGAAACGGGCTTTCATGGTGTTCCTAATTCGGTGGCGATCTGCTCGAAAACGTCGCCTTTCTTGTCGGTGAAACGTATTTTAACCGGCAGGCGGTGATGATCGAGCGCCAGCCAGATTTCGGTCGTGCTGTCCGTCATTGCCCGCAGGTGCAGGGTGCGAAAATGGCCGGCCGGCGTGTCGATTTCCTCCTCGCCGAGCGAGTCGAGGTCGTAACGCTCGTATTTCTTGCCGGTCACCACGCCCACCGAAGCACCGTTTTCCGGCTGGTGCAGGTAGGCCAGGTGGTAATTGAGCGACAGGATATCCTGGGTGCCCGGCGTGATCGCCCGCGTCTGGCCATCGCGCGACAGCAAAACCTGGGCGGCAGGCCAGTCGAAATCGGCATTCTCGTTGGTATCCTTGCCATTTTTCCGGCTCAGGTACTGCTCGGGCTGCAGGCCGCCGGCCACCAGCCGCCCCCGGCTTTCGTTCTCGAAGCGAACGGTCTTGATCAAGGCGGCCAGGCCACTGGTTTCGGTCATGCCGAACAGGTGGTAGTGGCCATCCTCGGTAAACTCCCAGCGGTGTTCGGCGCGGCCGATCTGGAAACCCTGGATGCCCATGTAAATGGCGAAACGGATGATGCCCTTGGCCGGCAGCAGCGGCTGGGCGGGCTCCGGCGGCGGGCTGGCGACATCGGCCAGGGGGGGCTCCGCAACCGGTAGCGCCGGGGCTTCCGGTTCGGGTTCGGTCGCGACGCTCGGTGCCGCCGGGGCCGGCTTGCTTCGAGCCTGTGCCTTTGGCCTGGCCTTGGGTCGTGCCTTGGATTGCACCTTGGCAGCCGCTTTTTCCTCGACCACAGGCTTGGCCGTACTTGCCGGGGGCGTCTGCAGTTCGGCACGCAGCGTTACCGGCTCATCGGCACCGCCGCCAAATAGTTCGATATCCGGCCCGAACAGCGCCGCAACGTGGATGCCCAGCGATGCCGCCAGCGCCAGGACGATGGCGATGGGCATGCTTGCTTAACGCAGTACCGGCGAGATAAAGGCGGTATCGCCCGACACTTCGGCCGCCAGGCGCACCCGCCCGTTGTCCACCCTCAGCTTGCCCTCGGCAAACCAGCGTACGGCCTGCGGATAGACCTGGTGCTCCTGGCGCAGGACACGGGCCGACAGGCTGTCTTCGGTGTCGCTATCGAGCACCGGCACAGCGGCCTGGATGATGACCGGGCCGTGGTCGAGCGTTGGGGTAACGAAATGCACCGTACAGCCGTGGATACGCACCCCCTCCTCAAGCGCCCGCTGGTGGGTATGCAGCCCCGGGAAGGACGGCAGCAGCGAGGGGTGGATATTCATCAGGCGGCCTTCGTAGTGGCGCACGAAACCTTCGCTGAGGATGCGCATGAAGCCGGCGAGGACGACCAGGTCGGGGGCGAAACCGTCGATGCACTCGGCCAGCGCGGCATCGAAGGCCTCGCGCCCGGCAAAGGCCTTGTGGTCGATGTAATGCGTGGCGATACCGGCTTTGGCGGCCGTTTCCAGCCCCTTGGCATCCGGCCGGTTGCTGATCACGGCAGCGATGTTGACAGGCAGATTGCCGGCATCGCGGGCGGCGATCAGCGCCTCCATGTTGCTGCCGCGACCGGAAATCAGGATGACGATATTCTTCATTTCAAAAAACTCACCGGGAGAAAGATGGTGCTGGCCACTGTTTGGGTCAGCCGGGAAAGACCGCGCCCGTTGCGGTCGGCGACGATCTTGGCCATGAAATCGAGGAGCGCCATGACGCGGCTGAATTCGCGCTCGAAAGACAGGTTGCGGTTGGCCGGATCGAGCTCGTTGGAGAGCAGGAACAGCTCGCCGGCCGCATTGCGGTCGTGGCCGAGTTTCCAGACAGCGATATCCATGTTGCGCGCCGTGTTGTAGAGCTTCATTTCGTTCAGACTGTCGAGAACGTAGAACTCCTGCTTGTGCTCGAAAGCCGCATCGGCCATGGTCAGCAAGCCGAAAACCAGGGCCGCGACACGGTCGCCGGCATAGGCATCGGTGAAAGCGAGCGCCGCGGCCTGCCCCTCGCGCAAGCCGTTCATTTCCGGCCAGCGTTGGTAGTGGCGATTGCGCAGCCGCTCCACCGCCGCCTCGCGACTGGCCAGGCCGGACTTCTTCCATTCCTTGGGATTGCGCTTGTAGAGCTTGTCGGCAATCAGCAACAAGCCATCGACCACCTCGGCCCGATTGGTGTCGGCAATGCGATCCACCTCGGTCTTGGCCAGGTATTTGACATCGACCGTCGTATCGGTGCGGCCATCCTTGCCCAGTCTGGTCGAGCAAGCTGCCGCCAGGATCAGGGCGAGAAGGAGGGCCAGTCCGCGCATCAGGCGGCTGCCCTGTGCTTGACGTAACCGACTGCTACCGGCACCAGCGATACGGCGATGATGCCGACGATGAGCAGCGACAGGTTCTGCTTGACCCAAGGCATGTTGCCCAGCCAGAAACCGGCCAGACACAGCGAGACGACCCAGCCGGCGGCGCCGATCAGGTTGAACAGCGCAAACTTGGCGTAGGACATGGCACCGATGCCGGCAACGAAAGGGGCAAAGGTACGGAAGAGCGGCAGGAAGCGGGAAATGACCAGGGTTTTGCCGCCGTGCTTCTCATAGAAGGCATGGGTCTTTTGCAGCGCCGCCTTGTTGAAGAAGCGGGAGTTTTCCCAATGGAAGACCTTGGGCCCGAGGAGGCGGCCAATCTGGTAATTCACCATGTTGCCAAGTACCGCCGCGGCGAGCAGCACACCGATCAGCGTCCAGATGTTCATGCCGCCCTCGCCGATGGCAGCCAGCGCACCGGCCACGAAGAGCAGCGAATCGCCGGGCAGGAAGGGAAAGATCACGAAGCCGGTCTCGGCGAAGATGATGAAAAAAAGAATGCCGTAGATCCACAAGCCGTACTGCTGGACGAGGATGGCCAGATGTTTGTCGAGATGCAGGACGATGTCGATGAATTGGGCAAGCAGTTCCATGTAAGCCTAAGGGGCTGAAAACCTGGGCATTTTACCCCAGAGGCAGGAACAACCACCGGCTATCGGGTAGCTTGTGGCAACACTTGGCAAGTTGCAAACCAGCGCAACATGCCACACCCAATAACGCTACAATCGGCAAAATCAATTAAATCTCAAAGGAAGACTAGGCATGTTTGGCAAAAAATACCAGGAGCGTATTGCCCAACTCGAAAGCCAGTTGGCGGCCAGCCAGGCGATCCTGGCCTCCCTTGAGCGTTCCCAGGCGATCATCGAGCTGAGTACCGATGGCCACATCCTGGCAGTGAACGACAATTTCTGCCGCACCGTCGGCTACTCGCGTGCCGACCTGGTCGGCCGCGAGCACCGCCTGCTGTGCGATCCAAGCTTTGTTTCCAGCCCCGACTACGCCGCATTCTGGAGCCAGCTCCGGCGCGGCGAGTTCTTCCAGGGCACCATCAAGCGGCGCCATCAGAACGGCAGCGATATCTGGCTCGAAGCAACCTACAACCCGATTCTGGATAACCGAGGCCAGGTCGCCAAGGTGATCAAATTTGCCACCGACATCACCCAGCAAATCACCGAGGCTGCCAGCCAGAAGGCCATGGTGCAGGCCATCGAGCGATCCACGGCAGTGATCGAATTCAAGGTGGATGGCACGGTACTGCGCGCCAACGACAATTTCCTGCACGCAGTCGGCTATAGCGCCAACGAAATCGTCGGCCGGCATCACCGCATTTTCTGCGCGCCCGAACAGGCGAACAGCATGGAATACGCTAATTTCTGGGAGCGCCTGGGGCGCGGTGAATTCATTACCGGCCAGTTCGCCCGCCGCGACCGGCAAGGCCGGGAGATCTGGCTGGAGGCGAGCTACAACCCGGTTTTCGACCCCGAAGGACGCGTCCTGAAAGTGGTCAAGTTCGCCACCGACGTGACACAGCAGGTCTTGCGGCTGCATGCCGAGCAGCAAGGCACCTCGACGGCCTACGAAGTGGCCCAGTCGACACGGAACATCGCGCAGGACAGCAAGGCGATCATCCTGCAAACCGTGGACAAGATGCAGTCCATCGCCACCATCGTCGAGCAATCGGCCGGCCTGGTGAACACCCTCGGCGAACAGACGACGCGCATCACCTCGATCGTCAATACCATCAAGGAAATTGCCGACCAGACCAATCTGCTCGCCCTCAATGCCGCCATCGAAGCCGCCCGTGCCGGCGAGAGCGGTCGCGGCTTTGCCGTCGTTGCCGACGAAGTGCGCAAGCTGGCCGAGCGCACCAGCAAGTCCACCGGCGAAATCAGCCAGATGATCCAGGGCATCCAGGCCGAAACCGCCTCGGTCACGGCAAGCATGGATAACGGCCTGCAGGCGGTCAATGAAGGTGTCGCACTGGCCAACGATGCCGGCGAAGCGATCCAAAAAATGGATAGTGGCGCACGCCGCGTCGTCGAGGTCATCCAGGAACTGGCCAGCAACGCCTCTCGCTGACGACCCGGCAGGGCGACGGACAATCTGGGATAATCCGCCGCCATGCCGACCATTGCCCGCCTCCCCGACCTCCTGATCAGCCAGATCGCCGCCGGCGAGGTGGTTGAACGCCCCGCTTCCGTCCTCAAGGAACTGATCGAAAACAGCCTCGATGCCGGCAGCAAGGCGATCCAGGTGCACCTGGAAGAAGGCGGCGTCAAGTTGATCCGGATTACCGACGACGGCTGTGGAATTGCCAAGGACGAACTGGCGCTCGCCCTGACCCGCCACGCCACGTCCAAGATCACCAGCCTCGACGACCTGGAACGCGTCGGCTCCCTCGGCTTTCGCGGCGAGGCGCTGGCCTCGGTCGCCTCCGTCGCCCGCCTGATGCTGACCAGCCGCGAGCGCGGCGCCAGCCATGCCTGGAAGCTGCGCGGCGAGGCCGATGCCACCCCCGAACCGGCAGCCCTGATGGCCGGCACGGTAGTCGAGATGCGCGATCTCTATTTCAACACCCCGGCCCGCCGCAAGTTTCTCAAATCGGAAAGCACCGAATTCGCCCACTGCGCCGATGCTGTGCGCCGCCTGGCGCTGACCCGGCCGGACGTGGCAATCAGCCTGACCCACAACGGGCGCAGCCTGTTCCAGCTCGCCCCGGCCGATGCCGGCCGGCGTATCGCCGACATTCTCGGCGAGGAATTCATCGGTGCCGCCCGCCGTATCGAGGCCGCCGCCGGGCCCTTGACGCTCACCGGCTTCGCCATCGACCCGACGCGCGCCACCGATGCCAAGGATGGCCAGTACGTCTTCGTGAATGGCCGTTTTGTGCGCGACAAGATCATCGGCCATGCCCTGCGCGAAGCCTACCGCGACGTTTTACATGGCAGCCGCCAGCCGGCTGTTTGCCTGTTCCTGAACATCGATCCGGCGCTGGTCGATGTCAATGTCCATCCGGCCAAGACCGAGGTGCGTTTCCGCGATTCGCGGGCGGTGCACCAGTTCGTCTTCCACGCCGTGCAGCGCACGCTGGCCGCCCCGGTGCAGGCAGCGGCAGCCCCGTCGCTACTCCCCGCCGAGCGCCAAGAAGCCGTGCCGGCCTGGACGCCCCCGGCCCAAGCCACGGCCTACCGCCCACCGGAAGCGCCGCGCCAGGCCAACCTCGGTGTTGCCGAACCGGCGGCCGCCGCCTACCTGGCTTTCGCCCGCGCCGCACAAAGCGTCGGCCAGCCCCCGGCGCCGCGCCCGGAAGCCATGCCGCAATTCCAGCCGGCCGAAACCGTGCCGCAGGACAGCCCACCCCTCGGCTACGCCCTGGCCCAGCTGCACGGCATCTACATCCTGGCCCAGAATGCCCGCGGCCTGATTCTGATCGACATGCATGCGGCACACGAACGCATCCTGTACGAAAAGTTGAAAACGGCCTTCGACAACCGGCAGATCGCCACGCAAAACCTGCTCATCCCGGCGGTTTTCTCGGCCGAGCCGCTCGACATCGCCGCCGTCGAGGAGCACGCCGAAGCCTTGCGCGACCTTGGTTTCGACATCGCCCCACTCGGCCCCAACCAGCTCGGCGTACGCAGCGTGCCGGCCCTGCTGCAATCGGGCGATCCGGCCGCCCTGGCCCGTTCGTTGATCGGCGAATTGCGCGAACACGGCATCACGCAACTGGCCACCGCGCGCCGTAACGAACTGCTCGCCACCATGGCCTGCCACGGCGCCGTACGTGCCCGCCGCCAGCTCACCGTGCCGGAAATGAACGCCCTGCTCCGCCAGATGGAAGAAACCGAACGCGCCGGCCAATGCAACCACGGCCGCCCGACCTGGACGGAACTGACGCTCGATCAGCTCGACAAGCTTTTCCTGCGCGGCCAGTAGCCCCGGCCGCTCAGCCCTTGAGCTTGAAGCGCCCGACGATGCGGTTCAGGTAGTTGGCCGAGGACACCAGGCCGCCGACCGCGTCCTTGGCCTGGTTCGCCGCCTCCATGTTGCCGTCGACCAGTTGGGCGACGCGCTCCATATTCTCGGCAACCAGGGTGCTGGCGGTTACCTGCTCGCTTGCCGCACTGGCGATTTCGCGAGCCATCGCGGTAACATGGTCGCTACTCACGGTAATGCGGTTCAGGCTATCGCCGCTGGCCTGGATCAACGAAATGCCGTTCTCGACCTCGGCGACCGCTGCCGCCATCGATGCCACGGCACTATCGGTCACCTGACGGATTTCGGTTACGTTGGCCGTGATCTCGGTGGTCGAAGTCGCCGTCCGTTCGGCCAGCTTGCGCACCTCGTCGGCCACCACGGCAAAACCACGCCCCGCTTCGCCCGCCCGCGCCGCTTCGATGGCCGCGTTGAGGGCCAGCAGGTTGGTCTGGTCGGCAATCTCGCGAATCACGCTGGTCATGTCGCCGATCTTGGCAATCGCCTGGTTCAGCTCTTGAATGGTCTGGCTGGAGTGCTGCACCGACTCGACCACCCGGCCGGTCGCCTGCACACTCTTGTTCATGCTTTGCTGGGCAACGGCAACCAGGGCATGCGAGTCATCGGCTGCCGACGCCATATCGCCGGCCGAATTGGCCACGCCGCATACCGACTGGCTGAATTCCTCGGTTGCCGCCGCCACGCTGGCCGCCTTCTCGCGCTGCTGCTCGGACTGATCGACAACATTGGCCGTCTGCCACTCGACGCGCCGCGCTTCGGTCTCGATCTGGCCGCTGGCAGCGCGAATCTCGTCGAGCATGACCTTCAGGCTGACCTGCATGGACGCCAACTCGGTCAAGGCACGCCCCGCCTCGTCACGGCCGTAGATATCGATGTCGTCGGTCAGGTCGCCCTGCCCCATGGCGCTGAAATGGGCCACGATGCGATCCATCTTGTCGGACAGCGAGCGCACCAGCAGCCAGCCGAACAGGGAGAGCAACAACAGGGCACCGGCCGACAGGCCAAACATGCGGTTCCGCGTTGCCTCGTAGCTGCGTTGGGCCTCCGACTGCGCCTGGTCGGCCTGGGCAGCCAGGTGCTTGCCGAGCGCATCGCCGTTCTGCAGGGTCTTCTGGTACAGCGGGTTGACCTTGTTCAGCAGGAGCAACTGCGCCTGATCGTAGTCGCCGGCCTTGAGAGCCTCGACGCTGGGCTGCAGGGCATCCCGGACAAACGCTTCGTGCGCCTCGCGGTAGGCCTTGGCCAACACCTGCTCCTCAGGCGGGATCGCCGGCTTGCGTTCGTAATCCTGCAACAGCGCGTCGATACGCTGGCGATTATCAGCAATGGCATCAAGGTGACGCTGCAGCGGGTGATCGTGCAGCGCCGAAACGGCCATCTTGGGATTATGCTGCAGGGCCAGCATCAACTGGGCTCGGTTGTCGGCCATCCGCTCCAGACCCCGGCTGATGGCGAGCCCCGGCTGCAAATGCTCGGCATAGACCATCCGGATGCTGTCGCTGGTATGCGCCAGGCTACTGATCCCGAAGTAGCTCAAGCCACCGAGCACAAGGGCAACGAAAACAAACAGCAGGGCAAACTTGGCCTTCATGCTCAGGCGCTTGAGCCAGGATGGCTCGCTGCTCAGCTTGCCCCGGCTCTGGTTGAGTTGGCGATACAGGGCGTCGGCGGCGGCAATTTCCTCACGGGACGGCTGGGAGCGTACCGACATATAGCCCAGCACCTTGCCATCCTTCTTGATCGGCACCACGAAGGCATGCACCCAATAGTAGTCGCCATTCTTGCAGCGGTTCTTGACCAGGCCCTTCCACGGGTTGCCGGCCTTGATGGTGCGCCACAGGTCGGCAAAGGCCGCAGGCGGCATATCCGGGTGGCGAACAAGATTGTGGTTCTGCCCGATCAATTCCTCACGGGTAAAACCGGAAAGTGCGACGAAGGTATCGTTCGCGTAGGTGATCGCCCCCTTGAGATCGGTCTTGGAAACGAGGTACTCGCCCTCTGGGTAGGGCTTTTCGATATTGGTGACCGGCTGATTATTCTTCATTTTTTCCCTGAATGACTCGTTCCGCCAGGGCAATCCCAACCTCCCCAACAATAGATTCTGGATAATAATGAATTAATTACTTTAGTCATAGTAGCCACCAGTGCCAGATGGGCTTGGGTGGCGTGTTAACATTCGCCGCCATGACTTCGCCACGCCTTCCCCAAGCCATCCTGATCATGGGCCCGACCGCCTCGGGCAAGACCGCCGTGGCGATGAGCCTGGCCGACCGTTTTCCGGTCGAGTTGATCAGCGTCGACTCGGCACAGGTCTTCATCGACATGGATGTCGGCACGGCCAAGCCGGACAAGGCAACCCTGGCCCGCTACCCGCACCGCCTGATCGACCTGATCACCCCGGAACAGCGCTACTCGGCGGCCCGTTTTCGCGACGATGCGCTGGCTGCGATGGCCGAAATCACCGCTGCCGGCAGGGTGCCGGTGCTGGTTGGCGGCACCATGCTCTATTTCCGTGCCCTGCTCCACGGCCTGGCCGAGTTGCCCAAGGCCGACGCCGCATTGCGCGCTGAAATCGACGCCGAGGCAGCCCGGCGTGGCTGGCCGGCAATGCACGCCAAACTGGCCGAACTCGACCCGGAAACGGCAGCCCGCCTGCACCCGACCGACAGCCAGCGCCTGCAACGCGCCCTGGAAATCTGCCACCTGAGCGGCCGCAAGATGTCCGCGTTGCTGGCGGAAAGCGAAAGCCAGAAGCCGCCTTACGACTTCCTGTCCATCGGCCTGCTGCCCTCTGACCGCGCCGTGCTGCACGAGCGGATTGCCCGCCGTTTCGATGAAATGCTGCTTGCCGGCCTGGACGACGAGGTGCGCCGCCTACGCGCCAAATACCAGCTCGACCTTGGCCTGCCGTCGATGCGTTGCGTCGGTTACCGCCAGGTTTGGGAGGCTCAGGACGGTCTGATGCCACGCAGCGAAATGCGCGACCGCGGCGTCTTTGCAACGCGCCAACTGGCCAAACGCCAGATTACCTGGCTGACCAATTCATTCGAAGCCGAGAATTACGACTGCCTCGACCCCGCCCTGCCCGAGCAGGTTGCCCGGCGGGCCGACGCCTTCATCAATTCCTGAGCAATACCTTCAGGTCGTCGGCCAGCGCTTCCAACTTGCCGACGATCTCCAGCGACGCATCCTGCGTACCCACCACGCGCAGCATGAACTGGTTGGCCATGCTGCTGAGCAACTCCTCCTGGCGTTCCATCAGGCCCAGGTGGATGAAAGCCTTGGTCAAGGCTTCCTGGAAGTCGATCATCACCTGCGTCAGCTCGAAGCAGTTACGCCGATAGTTGTTCTGCACACCGTCCAGCGTGCTGTAGAGACGCGGCAAGGCACTCTCGATACCAGTCCGGCGCTGCTGGGCGAGCATTTCGGTCTCGATCGCCTTCAGCCGGGCATCCGCCCCCTCGGCCAGCAAGGCGCCGTTGTCGCGAATGCGGCCGCAACGATCAGCGTCCTCCAGCGGCATGTTGTTCACCAGCAAAGTGACATGCCCGTAATTGAAGACGCAGCGCGACTTGAACTGAAAAATCCGCCCGCTTTCCCGCACATGGTTGAGCACCGACACCTCCAGCGGTACATTGCGGCCATTCGGGCTTAGCGTCAGCACCGTATTGCCCAGGCGCATCTGTACCGCCGCCTGCAGATCGTATTGCTGCATGGCTTCGAGCAAGGCAGCGGCCAGTTCATCCACCGTGGCGCAAGCGAAGGATTTGCTGAGGAACTGCAGCACGACCCCCAGTTCGCCCATGCTGACCATCGCCGCCATGGCCGTCTTTTGCGCGTAGCCGGCCTGTTCGCGCAAGGCTTTCTTTTCGGCAATGATGCGGCCGGCCACACTCAGCTTGCCGAGCACCTCGGCCGGATCAAGGGGCTTCTGGATGAAGTCGTCGCCACCCGCCTCATAGCACAGCAAGCGGGTTTCGTTATCGTCGCTGGCAGATACAAAAACGACCGGAATATCCTGCGTATCCCAGTCATCCTTGAGATGCCGGCACAAGGCATAACCGTCCATCACCGGCATCGCGACATCGATCAGGAACAGATCGGGCTTGCCGTCGGCCAGTGCGCTCAGGCAATTTTCGCCCGACGAGAAGGTGTGCAGCTGGCATTCGCCATCCAGCGTGGTGCGCAATACATCAAGAATGATCTCGTCATCATCGACCACGAAAACACGTAGATTGTTTTCCATGCCCCACCCCCCTGAGAGTTACAAATATTTTGTGACAGCAGACGAAATCTCACAAGCATCGCTTGCTACCCGAAGGGCAGGGTAACAACAACCTCTGGAGGCGGCGCCTCGTCAACCGGGAATCTGCGGCCAGCTTGCCTGTTCGCCCGGGCAGGTGCGGCAGGCATCGTCAGGCGCAAAAGCCGCTTGGCAAGCCGAATCACCAGCATCCGCGCCCCCCTTCTTCAGCGCCACGACCCGTACGAAAACGACACCGGCCCGCAGCATGCCCAAATAATCGGCAACGCCATGCGAAACGTCGATGACGCGGTTGGCGTGCCGGCCATGCATGCGGTCGTTGACCTTGACGATGGCGCAGCGGTCATTATCGACGCGGCGCACGGCAACCAAGGCGCCGAGCGGGAAATGATTGCTCGCCGCGGTAAACTGCCGGGCGTCGAAACGCTCGCCGGTCGAAGTCTTGCGCCCCTGGAAGCCCTTGCCATAAAAGCTGGCCTTGCCATGCAAGCCGGGTTGGCCGTCGTCGATGATATCGACAACACCGAACGCCTCGGCCGGCGCCGGTGCAACGCGTGCTTTGGCCAGTTTCTTCGCTGTCCGACTGGCTGCCGGTCGAGCCGAAGATTTCTTGCCCGCCGCCCAGACAGGCGACGGATCGTGCAGCAACACCAGGCCGCAGGCAAGCGCCGCGGCCTGACGCAGTGCCTTAGACCACCACGGTCTGGGCTTCGTCACCCTGACGCGCCCGAATCACACCAATGTTGTAAACCGCTTCGCCTTGGGCCTTCAACTCGGCCATGGCAGCTTCCGCATCGGCAGCCGCAACGACGACAACCAGGCCGATACCACAGTTGAAGGTGCGATGCATTTCCTTCTCGGCGACATTGCCTTCCTGCTGCATCCAGTCGAACAGCTTCGGACGCGGCCAGGCAGCCTTCTGGATTTCGGCAACCGTGTTTTCCGGCAGCACGCGCGGCACGTTTTCGAGCAGGCCGCCGCCGGTGATGTGGGCCATGCCCTTGATGGCGACTTTTTCCATGGTCGCCAGCACCTGCTTGACGTAGATGCGGGTCGGCGCCATGACCACGTCGGCCAGCGAACGGTCGCCGTCGAACGGAGCATTCATGTCGGGGTTGGAACGCTCGATGATCTTGCGTACCAGCGAGTAGCCGTTGGAATGGGCACCGGAAGAGGCCAGGCCAAGCACCACGTCGCCCGGCTGGATGCTCTTGCCGTCGATGGCCTTGGATTTTTCGACCACGCCGACGGCAAAGCCGGCCAGGTCGTATTCGCCGGCCGGGTACATGCCCGGCATTTCAGCCGTTTCGCCACCGATCAGCGCGCAGCCGGCCAGTTCGCAGCCCTTGGCGATGCCGCCGACGACCGCTGCGGCGGTATCGACATCGAGCTTGCCGCAGGCGAAGTAGTCGAGGAAGAACAGCGACTCGGCGCCAAGCACCAGGATATCGTTGACGCTCATGGCGACCAGATCCTGGCCGACCGTATCGTGGCGGTTCAATTCGAAGGCCAGCTTGAGCTTGGTGCCGACGCCGTCGGTACCGGACACCAGCACCGGCTCCTTGTAGCGCTTGGGCACTTCGAACAGCGCGCCGAAACCGCCGATGCCGCCCAGCACGCCGTCGCGCAGGGTCTTCTTGGCCATCGGCTTGATGCGGTCGACAAGCGCATCGCCCGCATCGATATCGACGCCGGCATCACGGTAGGA
>CAZDRS010000019.1:0-21584 GCA_964507585.1 uncultured Dechloromonas sp. | reverse complement strand
GGGTGATGCGCAGGGCGATGTCGTAGCCCTCGTCGGCCAGATCGACCAGGCGGTCACTGATCGTCAGATCCACGGTCAAGTCGGGGTAGAGGGCCATGAAATCGGGCAGCGCCGAGGCGACGTGCATGGTGCTGAAGGCAACCGGTGCGCTGATCTTCAGTTTGCCGCGCGGCTCCTGGTGCAGGCGGGAAATGGTCGTGTCGGCCTGGCCCAGCTCTTCCAGGATGCGGTCGCAATGCTCGAAATAGGCTTCACCGACATCGGTCAGGCTCAGGCTGCGCGTACTCCGGTGCAGCAGGCGAACACCGAGCGAGCTTTCCAGGCGGGCGATCGCCTTGCTGACCCGCGACTTGGAAACATCGAGGCGGCGGGCCGCCTCGGAAAAGCTCCTGACCTTGACCACATGGGCAAAGAACAGCATGTCATTGACGTCGTGCACAGCCCGCCCCAATTGTTATCAAAATGGAAACAGTTTTATTCGAAAAGAGCGGCTTATCAAGCCCTGCCTCCAACTCTATTATCCTAACCTCAATCAACGGCTAAAGCTGATTTCTCAAAAAACCCTTACAAATCAATGAGAATGCTCATCACCAGCTTACTTGCCAAGGCCGTTGGCGTACTCGACTGCGCCCATTCCTATCACCCAAGGAAATTCCGCACCAAGTCAGGGCATTCATTGTTGCCATCCGACTATCAATTTACCACCACCGGCGCGGGCAAATCGCCCCGGATTGTGTGCAGCGGCAAACGATTCACCACATGACGAGCCAAGGAAGAGACGATGCGTTACAAGAGTTTTGAGGATTTCATTGGGCAAGTCGCCGCCCGCAACCCGGGCCAGCCGGAATTCCTGCAGGCAGTGACGGAGGTCATCGAAAGCCTGTGGCCGTATATCGCCGAGCACCCGAAATACGCCGAGCACGGCCTGCTCGACCGCCTGGTCGAACCGGAACGCGTCATCATGTTCCGCGTCTCCTGGGTCGACGACCACGGCGACGTCCAGGTCAATCGCGGCTATCGCATCCAGCACTCCTCGACCATCGGCCCCTACAAGGGGGGCATCCGCTTCCACCCATCGGTCAACCTGTCCATCCTCAAGTTCCTGGCTTTCGAGCAGACTTTCAAGAACGCGCTGACCACGCTGCCCATGGGCGGCGGCAAGGGCGGCTCGGACTTCGACCCGAAGGGCCGCAGCCCGGGCGAAGTGATGCGTTTCTGCCAGGCTTTCGTCAGTGAATTATTCCGCCACATCGGTTCCGATACCGACGTACCGGCCGGCGACATCGGCGTCGGTGGCCGCGAAGTCGGCTTCATGGCCGGCATGTACAAAAAGCTGGCCAACCGCGCCGACTGCGTGTTCACCGGCAAGGGCCTGAGCTTCGGCGGCTCGCTGATCCGCCCGGAAGCCACCGGCTACGGCACCGTCTATTTCGCCGAGGAAATGCTCAAGCAGCAGAACCGCAGCTTCGATGGCCTACGCGTCAGCGTCTCCGGTGCCGGCAACGTGGCGCAATACGCCATCGAAAAGGCGATGGCGATAGGTGCCAGGGTCGTCACGGTATCCGATTCGAGCGGTACGGTGCTCGATGAAAGCGGCTTCACGCCGGAAAAACTGGCCGAACTGATGGAAGTGAAGAATCACCTCTACGGCCGCGTCAGCGATTACGCCAAGCGCGTCGGCGCCGCCTTCCAGCCGGGCGTTCGCCCCTGGCACGTGCCGGTCGATGTCGCCCTGCCCTGTGCCACGCAGAACGAGCTGGACGGCGAGGATGCCAAGACCCTGCTCAAGAACGGCGTGATCTGCGTCGCCGAGGGCGCCAACATGCCGTCGACCGCCGATGCCGTGAAGGTCTTCGAGAGCAACGGCGTGCTCTACGCCCCGGGCAAGGCCAGCAACGCCGGCGGTGTCGCCACCTCCGGCCTGGAGATGAGCCAGAACGCGATGCGCCTCTCCTGGCAGCGCGACGAGGTCGATTCCCGCCTACACGAGATCATGTGCAACATCCACGAAGCCTGCCTGCATTACGGTCGCGACGCCGACGGCAAGGTGAGCTACGTGAATGGCGCCAACATCGCCGGCTTCGTCAAGGTTGCCGATGCCATGCTGGCCCAGGGTGTCATTTAAACGGCCAATCGCCACTAACGGAGCGACTGCCATGTTCCATGAATTTCGCGACCTGATTACCGAGCTGAAGACGAGCGACCGTTACTTCCAGAAGCTGTTCGAGAAGCACAACACGCTCGACCAGAAGATCAAGAACATGGAAGCCCACCTGGAGCCGGGCACGCCAGACGAGATCGAAGTGCTGAAGAAGAAAAAGCTGGCCATCAAGGACGAGCTTTACAGCCTGCTCCAGCAAATCAGCCTTGGCCGCCTCAAGACCTGAGGCAGCATGGGGATAGTGCATCGCCAGGCGAACGTATCGGCCAATCGGCGCCACGAGCGCCATTCGGTCTCCTGCGAAATCGATGGCGATGTCTACACTGGTCACTATTGGGTGGCCGGCATGATCCTCGTGGTGTCCACCGCAGCCGGTGGCACCAGCCGGCAACTGGCAGGGCAACAACCGGAAGAGTTGGCCAGAACCCTGCTCAGGGAATTCGTTCTGAGCAGACGCAACAGCCTGACTGCCCTTTCCTGTCAGCGCTGAAGCGTGCGGTAGCGCCCGCCCCGGCGGGCTGCTCCGCTTATTCCCCCAGGGGCAGCGTCGCCCGTTCGATCACCTTGCGCAGCACGAAGCTGGTGTGCACGCCGGTTACGCCGGTGATGCGGGTGATCTTGTTGAGTAGCAAGTCCTGGTAGCCATCCATGTCGCGAACGACGACCTTGAGCTGATAGTCCGACTGCTGGCCGGTGATGAGCAGGCACTCCAGCACCTCCGGAATGTCGTTGATCGCCGCTTCCAGGTTGGCGAAACGCTCCGGCGTGTGCTGATCCATCGAAATGCCGATCAGCGCCATCAGGGTCAGGCCCAGCTTTTTGGCATCGAGATAGGCGCGATAGCCGGCGATCAGCCCGGACTCCTCCAAGGCCCGCACCCGACGCAGGCAGGGTGAAGGCGACAGGCCGATACGGTCGGCCAGATCCTGGTTGCTGATGCGCCCATCGGACTGCAGGATGGCGAGAATTTGTCGGTCGTAGCGATCAAGTTCCATTTAATTGCGCAAATTAAAAATATGCAGCCATTTTATGCCAAAACATACGCCAACGATGCCACAAAACGCAAGCACCTGCCGGCGGCTTTTGCGTAAGATTTCGCCATCGCAAAAAGCTTTTGGAGCCCCACCATGATTCGCCAGCCCGCCGCCAAATACACCGCTTTCCCGCCGGTTCAACTCACCGACCGCCAGTGGCCGAACCGCATCATCGACAAGCCGCCGGTGTGGATGAGCACCGACCTCCGCGACGGCAACCAGGCGCTTTTCGAGCCGATGAATGCAGCGAAGAAGATGCAGATGTTCAAGATGCTCTGCGACATCGGCTTCAAGGAAATCGAGGTCGCCTTCCCGTCGGCCTCGGAAACCGAATTCGGCTTCGTGCGCGGCCTGATCGAAGGCGGCCACATTCCCGCCGACGTCACCATCGAAGTGCTCACCCAGGCCCGCGAGCATCTCATCCGCCGCACCTTCGAATCGCTCAAGGGCGCCCGGCAGGCCATCGTGCACGTCTATAACGCCACCTGCCCGAGCTTCCGCGACAACGTCTTCGGCATGAGCAAGGCCGAGGTCGTCGCCATGGCCACCGACGCCGTACGCCTCATCCGCACGCTCGCCGACGAGATGCCGGAAACCGAGATCACCCTCGAATACAGCCCGGAACTCTTTACCGCCACCGAGCTCGATTTCGCCAAGGAAGTCTGCGATGCCGTTACCGCAACCTGGGGCGCCACGCCGCAGCGCAAGGTCATCCTCAACCTCCCGACCACGGTCGAGATCGCCACGCCCAACATCTACGCCGACCAGATCGAGTGGATGCACAAGAACCTCGCCCGCCGCGACAGCGTGATCATCAGCCTCCACCCGCACAACGACCGCGGCACCGCCGTCGCCGCCGCCGAGATGGGCCTCATGGCCGGCGCCGACCGCGTCGAGGGCTGTCTCTTCGGCAACGGCGAGCGCACCGGCAACGTCGACCTCGTCACCCTCGCCCTCAACATGTACACGCAAGGCATCCATCCGGGCCTCGATTTCTCGGACATCAACGCCGTTGCGCGCACTTTCGAACACTGCAGCCAGCTCCCGATCCATCCGCGCCACCCGTACGTCGGGGATCTCGTTTTCACGGCCTTCTCCGGCTCCCACCAGGACGCCATCAAGAAGGGGTTCTCCGCGCAAAAGGCGGACGAGCAATGGTCAGTGCCCTACCTCCCGATCGACCCGGCCGACGTCGGCCGCAGCTACGATTCGGTGATCCGCGTGAACAGCCAGTCGGGCAAGGGCGGCATCGCCTACCTGATGGAAACCGAGTACGGCGTGGTCATGCCGCGCCGCCTCCAGGTCGAGTTCTCCGGGGTCGTGCAGCGCTACACCGACCAGCATGGCGGCGAAGTGAGTGCCGACGACATCTGGAACATCTTCAACCAGACCTACCTCGAAGACCAGAGCACCATCCGTTACCGCGAGCACCATCTCTACGAACACGGCACCGCCCAGGGCATCCGCCTCACCGTCGATCTCGGCGGCACGCCGCACATCCTGACCGGCGAAGGCAACGGCCCGATCAATGCGGCGATGCACGCCCTCGAATCGGCCGGCATCAAGGTTCAGGTGCGCAGCTACGAGGAGCGGTCGATGGTGCCGATGGGCGAGGACGGCAATGCCCGCGCCTGCGCCTTCGTCGAAATGGCGGCCAGCGGCCAGGGCGAAACCTTCGGTGTCGGCATCGACAGCAATATCGTCACCGCCTCGCTCAAGGCCATCGTCAGCGGCATCAACCGCCTCGGCACGGCTGTCCGTATCGAACAGGCTGCCTGATTGCCGTACCGGGATATTCAGCCGATGGATATCCCGGCCAGCCACCGCCGCCCGCTCGGCGAACACAGCCAAACCAGTGCAACGACATTGAGCGCCACCGTTGCCCAGAAAACCGTACGGAATTCGGCCTTGACCGATTTATGGCGAATCAGCCGCTGGGCCAGCAGCGCCCCCGGCCAACCACCGAGCAAGGCCCACCAATGCAAGGTCGATTCCGGCGTCCGCCAGGCACCATGGGCGGCAGCGGATTTATCCCAGGCGTAGAGAACAAAACTGACCAGGCTGGCCCCGCCATAGACGGCAAGGCAATATCTGGGCAGTTGCCAGACCACGGCAAGCCCCACCAGGAGCAAGCCGAAGAGCCCGATGGGCAGCAGGGATATCCGCCCCCGCAGGCTCTTACCCGGCACTTTCGGCTTGATTGGAGGGCAGCGGCTCACCAGGCGGCTGACGCGCACCGCGCGCTTTTTCCCGTCACCGTTCAGCTCCTTCTCGAAAGCCAGCCGCTCCGCGATTGTCAGACGTGCGCCGCCCGGGCCGGAACTGCCAGGTGTCGTCGTAATAGGCGGGATCTTCGTTTTCGGGCACGACGCCGGGAATACCGAGCAGCGGCAGCGGCTGGAAGTCGCGCGGGCGGACGAAACGCCTGGCGGCCACGTCGGCGGCCAGCATCCGGTCGACGGCGGCGACCTGTTCGGTCACTGGCAGCGCCAGCAAGCCGGCATCGACTTCGTAGAGCACGGCCTTGGCGGTGAGGCCGCGAAACGGGGCAAGCAGCGCCTCATAGGTGGCATGGCCGAAGACGATGAAACGCATGTCGCGCCTCACCTCGGCCCGGCGGTCGACGAACAGTTCCCGCCAGCGAAAACCACGCAGCAAATCGAGCAGGGCCGGTTGTGCCGACAGCACGACGATGCCGCACTCGTCGACATGGGTCAGCGTATCGCGCAGCAGGGTGCGTTTTTCCCCCGGTTGTTGCATGGCGCCGACATGCGCCGCGCTAAGCGCATTCTTGGTCAACGGAAAACTGAGCCAGACCAGGGCATTGAAGAAATCGTGCCAATTATCCGGGCGGGTTTCGACCTCGCCGTTTTCCCAGATCCGGCATTCATAGACCAGGCCATCGGCCTGCGGCGGCACGAAGCGGATACGGCACCCGCTGTCGGTATGCACCGGATAGCGCCCGGCCAGCTCGGCTACGGCAACGGTATCGGGACGCGGCGGCAACTGGTCGAGCCAGCGGCGCAGCGGGTCGAACAGGAACAGCCCGGTGGGCGAACCGGCGCTCACTCCTCGGCTGCTGCCGTGTCGGTCGACTCTTCCTTGACGAAAGTCAGCACGCCCTTCTTGAGGCGGAAGGTGCCCATCAGGGTGCCCATGCCCTCGGCCGGTTCGCTGTCCATCTTGGCGAAACTCTCGCAAGTCTGCGTTTCGGTGGCGAACATCTTCTTGCCGACCTTGATGACGAAGGCGCCGGACGGCACCTGATAGACCTCGACCTTGGTCTTTTCCGTGCCGACACCCAGGCTATGGCGGCGCATGCAGGACGGCATACGCGAAACGACCAGGTAGAGATTGACCTTGCTGTCCCAGAAATACGGCTGCTCACGGATCAGCGACAGGACATGCTCGCGGGTGCCGTCGATTTCATACGTCGCGCCATCGTTCACACAGGCGGTCAGCAGCGGGGCAGCCAGCAAGGGAAGCAGCAGATGGCGCAAACGCATGGTCGTTTTCCTTAGCGCATTTTCCAGGTCAGGGTTTCACCGGCCCGCAGCGGGACGATGGCATCGGTGCTCAGGTACGGGTAATCGGCCGGCACCGTCCAGCTTTCCTTGGCCAGTGTGATGGTGTCGCTGTTGCGCGGCAGGCCGTACCAGTCGGGGCCGAAATGGCTGGCAAAGCCTTCCAGCTTGTCGAGCGCACCAGCCTGCTCGAAGGCCTCGGCGTAGAGCTCGATGGCGGCGTAGGCGGTGTAGCAGCCGGCGCAGCCGCAGGCCGCTTCCTTGGCGCCCTTGGCGTGCGGCGCCGAGTCGGTGCCGAGGAAGAACTTGGGATTGCCGGAGATTGCGGCGGCAACCAGCGCCTCACGGTGTGTTTCGCGCTTCAACACCGGCAGGCAGTACCAATGCGGCCGCACGCCGCCCTGGAAGATGGCGTTGCGGTTGTAGAGCAGGTGATGCGCCGTGATGGTGGCCGCCACATTGGCCGGCGTCGATGCCACGAACTCGGCGGCATTCTTGGTCGTGATGTGCTCCATGACCACCTTGAGCTTCGGGAAGCGCTGGACGAGCGGCGCCAGCACGGTGTCGATGAAGACCTTTTCGCGGTCGAAGAGGTCGACCGTCGGATCGGTGACTTCGCCATGCACCAGCAGCGGCAGGCCGACGCGCTCCATCTCGGCCAGCGTCGCGTCGGCCTTGCGGATGTCGGTCAGGCCGGCGTCGGAATTGGTCGTCGCCCCGGCCGGGTAGAGCTTCACCGCCTTGACGAAACCGGAGGCGGCGGCCTTGGCGACTTCGGCCGGCGGCGTGTTGTCGGTGAGGTACAGCGTCATCAGCGGCTCGAAGCTGGCACCGGCCGGCAGGGCAGCGACGATGCGGTCGCGGTAGGCGGCAGCCTGCTCGACGGTGGTGACCGGCGGCTTCAGGTTGGGCATGACGATGGCGCGGCCAAACTGGCGGGCGGTGTGCGGCAGAACGGCGGCCAGCGCCTCGCCATCGCGCAGGTGCAGGTGCCAATCGTCGGGGCGGGTAATGGTCAGTTGCATACTCGGTACATCCTCCAATAGTCGCATTCTAACAGGCCGAAAGGAGGACAGACCCACGGCCCCGGCTTCATTAGAATCCCCGCCTTCCCGTGAGGACAGACCATGACCGAAATCGTACTGCAGCCCCATCCCGTTTCCCGCCGCACGCCCGAATCCGACCCCGATCCCATCGTCGGCGGCCGGGTCGAATTGCAACTGCTGACCACGCTGAAGTGCAACCTGAAATGCACCTACTGCTCGCTCGGTGTCGGCGACGTGCTCGGCTCGCAGAACCACGTCGAGTACACCGTCGACGAACTGGCCGCCTTTGTCGACAAGCATCTGCAAGGCAAGGAGGTGTACGTCACCTTCTACGGCGGCGAGCCGACGCTGAACCTCGACATGATGCTGGAGGTCATGCAGCGCTTTCCCCTCTTCCGTTTCCAGCTGCAGACCAACGGCACGCTGCTCGACGGCCTGCCCGACTGGGCGCTCGGCCGGCTGTCCAACATCCTGGTCTCCATCGACGGCGGCGAGGCGACGACCGACGGCTACCGCGGCCGCGGCATCTACCGCCAGGTGCTGAAGAACCTGGCGGCGGTGCGCGACAAGATCGGCGGCACAGTGACCGCCCGCGTCACCTGGGGCAACCCGGCCACCACCTTCGAGGAACTCGACGAACTGGTCAGCGCCGACGGCCATTTCGACTACCTGTACTGGCAATTCGTCGCCGACGAGATGTACGCCGGCGACTCGGTCGAACAGCGCCAGGCCGTGCTGGTGCCGCTGATCGAGAAATTCTTCTCGCGCACCGACGTGCTCTACCCGCTCATCCCGCTGATGGGCATCGTCCGCAACAAGGTGCTGCCGACGCGCGGCCAGGAACTCTACGCCGGCCTGACGCAGTGCCGGGTCTCGACCCACCTGATCAACGTCATGCCCAACGGCCAGATCTACCCCTGCCCGGACATGATGTACGCCCACGACATGCAAATGGGCGACGTGCGCGCCAACTGGCTGAAGAAAAGCCCGCTGCAACCCGCCGCCAGCATGCCCTGCGAAGGCTGCGAGGCCTTCTCGTGGTGCCGCCGCAACTGCATGAAGAACCTGTGGCTGGGCTACGTCAAGAACGACCTGCGCTACCGCGCCAACGTCGTCGAACCGATCTGCGACCTGCTGCGCTTCATCGGCCGCGAGATCGACAAGCACGACCCGCACGCCTGGTTCGCCCGCCTGCCCGTGCCGCTGCGCCGGCAGATCACCGACTGCGAGGTTTACGAGTACGTCGAGATCATGCCCTGAGCGGCATCAGTCCTTCAGGCTCAGGGCGAGGTCGTAGAGCGCATTCTTCGACGCCCCGGTGATGCTGGCGGCGAGCTTGGCGGCCTGCTTGGTGGGCAGGCCGTCGGCCAGCAGCAGCTTGAGGACGCGCTCGCCTTCGCCGCTGTCGGCCTCATGCGTCGCACCGGAGAGCATCAGCACGAATTCGCCGCGCTGGCGGTTGGGGTCGGCCTTGAGCCAGTCGAGCGCCTCGGGCAGCGGCAGGGAATGGATGGTTTCGAACAGCTTGGTCAGTTCACGGCCGATGACCAGGGTACGCTGGCCGAAAACGCCGGCCAGATCGGCCACCGTGTCGAGCACGCGGTGCGGCGCTTCGTAGAAAACCAGGGCGGCCGGGATGTCGCGCAGGGCGTCCAGGGCCTGCCGGCGCTGGCCGGATTTGGCGGGCAGGAAGCCATAGAACAGAAAATGTTCGTCGAGCAGGCCGGAGGCTGAGAGCGCCGTGGTGGCGGCGCACGGGCCGGGCAACGGAACGACCCGGCAGCCGGCTTCGCGCACCGCGGCGACGATGCGGGCACCGGGGTCGGAAATACCGGGTGTGCCGGCATCGGAGATCAGCGCGACGGATTCGCCGGCCTGCAGTTTTTCAACGATGCGGGCCGCCGCTTCGTTCTCGTTGTGCTGGTGCGCCGGCAGGGTGCGGGCCCGGGCACCGAGTTGCTTGAGCAGCGGGCCGCTGTGCCGGGTGTCCTCGGCCGCCACCCAGGGCACGCTGCGCAGGATTTCCTCGGCGCGGCGGGTGAGGTCGGCCAGGTTCCCGAGCGGCGTCGGGACGACATACAATGCGGCGCATTCCTGCGTCATGGATTCCGTCATAGTTTCGACATGCGAACAAAAGCCGACGATACCACCACCGCCCGCGGCCGCGAAGCCGAAGACAGGGCGGCGCGCCATCTGGAGCGCCACGGCCTGTGCATCGTGGCGCGCAATTTCCGGGTGCGCGGCGGCGAGATCGACCTGATCTGCCGCGACGGCAAGGCGCTGGTCTTCGTCGAGGTGCGCCAGCGCAGCCGCAGCGATTTCGGCGGGGCGGCGGCGAGCATCACGACGGCCAAGCAGCGGCGCATCGTGCTGGCAGCACAGCATTACCTGGCCGGCCAGGCGGAGTGCGATTGCCGTTTCGATTGTGTGCTGATCGAAGGCGAACGGCTGGAATGGCTGAAAAATGCGTTTTCTGCTGACAGTTAGCCTGCTGCTCTGGCTGGGCGCCGCCCGGGCCGATGGGGTACGCGCGCTGATCCAGAATTCGCCGCTGGCCGGCAGCCAGTATTACGCGCTGAGTACGGTGTGGCCGGAGATCAAGCCGGGCGACGCCTTGACGCTGGTGCGCGAACCGGACAACCACCACGACCGCAACGCCATCCGCGTCGAATGGCGCGGCCACAAGCTGGGCTATGTGCCGCGCGCCGGGAACCGCACCATCGCCGCCGCACTGGACGCCGGCGACAGCCTGAGCGCCCGCGTGTCGTCGGTAAGCGACAACAAAAATCCGTGGCTGCGGGTCGCCTTCGAGGTCTTCATTGAGCTGTGAGGTAGAATGACGCGATCTTTTACAGCCCCAAGCCCTTGACCGATATGGATTTGATCGCCCGCGTTGCCAAGAATTTCGAAGACAGCGCCCACACCAAGCTCAACGCCGTCGACGCCATGGCTGCGCCCATCGCCGCCGCCATCGAAACGATGTTCCACTGCCTGATCAACGGCGGCAAGATTCTCGCCTGCGGCAACGGCGGCTCGGCCGGCGACTCGCAGCATTTCGCCGCCGAACTGATCGGCCGTTTCGAGGCCGAGCGCCAGGAGCTGGCAGCCATTGCGCTGACCACCGACAGCTCGATCCTGACCGCCGTCGGCAACGATTACTCGTTCAACCAGATTTTTTCCAAGCAGGTGCGCGGCCTCGGCCACGCCGGCGACGTGCTGCTCGCCATCTCGACCTCCGGCAATTCCGGCAACGTCATCGAAGCCATCAAGGCTGCCCACGAGCACGACATGCGCGTCGTGGCGCTGACCGGCAAGGGCGGCGGCCAGATCGGCGAGATGCTGCGTGACGACGATGTGCACCTCTGCGTACCGGCCGACCGCACGGCACGCATCCAGGAAACCCACCTGCTCGCCATCCATTGCCTGTGCGACGGAATCGACGCACTTTTGTTGGGAGTCGAATGATGCAAAAAACCAAACTCAGCCTGGCCGCCCTGGCCCTGATCGTCGCCCTGCCCGGCCTGCAGGGTTGTGTCGAAGCCGCCCTGCTCGGCACCGCAGCGGCAACCGGCGTGATGTCGGCGCATGACCGCCGCTCGACCGGTACGCAAACCGACGACGAGACGATGGAATGGAAGGCCAACGCCCACGTTCCGGCCCCGTACAAGAACACGGCGCACGCCAACTTTACCGCCTTCAACCGCCGAGTGCTGATCACCGGCGAAGCGCCGAACGAGGAGGCCAAATCAGCCATCGAGAGCGAGACGCGCAAGATCGAGGGCGTCAAGGAAGTCTTCAACGAACTGGGTATCGGCCCGGCGACGCCGCTCACCAGCCGCAGCAACGACAGCTTCATCACCTCCAAGGTCAAGGCCCGCCTGGTCGATAGCAACCAGATCTCGGCCAACCACATCAAGGTGCTGACCGAGCGTGGCATCGTCTATCTGATGGGCATCGTGAACGAACGCGAGGCCAAGGTCGCCATCGCCGTCGCCCGCACCACCTCCGGCGTGGTCAAGGTGGTCAATGTGCTGGAAGTGGTCGGCGAGGACGAAACCCGCCGCCTCGACGACCAGGTGCTCGGCGCCCGCAAGCCGCCGCCGGCAAGCGCGCCGGTCGAGAATCGCTGATTCCCCAAGCCGCACAAGGGGAGTAAGCTGACAGGGCGTTCCGGCGATTGCCGTGACGCCCTGTTCATTTGGGGAGAGGGGCTCCATGAATCTCGAAAAGGTCATTTTCGGTTTCTTCATTTTGCTGGCGGCGACGCTGAATTTCGGTTTCTTCATTGGCGACATTGCCAACCCGGAGTTGCACAGCGTGTATGAACTGGCCGCCGCGCTGGTCGTCAGCCTGATCGCCACCGCACTCAAATTCGGTGATCGCACGCAGATCGGCGCCATTCACCTGTCCACCAGCCTGGTCGCCGACCTGCAACTGGTTGCCGCCGCCATCACCTGGGCCGTCGCGGTGCATGTCACCGGGGTGGGCATGACGGCGCACGTCACCTCCAGCGTGGTATCGCTGTCTGGCGGCGCGCTGTTCGCCAATATCGTTTCCGTCGTCATCCTGATCGTCGAAACCGTGATGCTGCGCCGCTAAGGCTGCCGCCATGAACAGCGCTTTCTTCCTGGTGCTCCGGCGCATGCGGGCGCCGATCATCGTGCTGATCGTCATCTACGCCATTGCGGTGTTCGGACTGACGCTGGTACCGGGCGTCGATGCAGAAGGCAAGCCGGCGCCGCCCCTCTCCTTCTTCCACGCCTTCTATTTCATCAGCTACACAGCAACAACCATCGGCTTTGGCGAGATCCCGGTCGCCTTTTCCGACGCCCAGCGGCTGTGGGTGACGGTGTGCATCTACCTGACCGTGGTCGGCTGGTCGTACTCGGTGGTGACGCTGATCGCCCTGCTCCAGGACAAGGGTTTTCAGAACACCCTGACCACCAACCGCTTTGCCCGCCGCGTGCGCCATATCCGGCAGGACTTCTACCTGATCTGCGGTTGTGGCGAGACGGGCAGCCTGATCGCCCGCAGCTTCGACCATATCGGCCAGGCCTTCGTGGTGCTGGAAAAGGACGAAATGCGCGTCGAGGAGCTCGACCTGCTCGACTTCAAGACCGACACCCCGGCCCTGGCCGCCGATGCCAGCCTGCCGGACAACCTGCGCCTGGCCGGCTTGAAGCACGCCAAGTGCCGCGGCGTGCTGGCCGTTACCGACGACGAGCAGGCCAACCTGGCGATCGCCATCGCAGTGCGCCTGCTCAACCCGGATATCCCGGTCATCGCCCGCGCCGAGCGGGCGAGCATCGCCGCCAACATGGCTTCCTTCGGCACCGACCACATCATCAACCCTTACGAGCGCTTCGCTGACAGCCTGGCGCTGGCCATTGCCGCCCCCGAGCGCTTCCGCCTGATCGAGCTGCTGACCAGCCTGCCCGAAACGGCAATTGCCGAGCCGCACTACCCGCCGCATGGCCGCTGGATACTGTGCGGCTACGGCCGCTTTGGCCATGCCGTAGCCGACCGGCTGCGCGACAACGGCATCGCACTGACCATCATCGACCCGGGCGCCCCGGATGCCAACCATGAGATCACCGGCGACGGTACCGAGGCCGCCACGCTGCGCCAGGCCGGCATTGCCGAGGCGCAAGGCATCGTTGCCGGCAGCGACAACGACATCAACAACCTCTCCATTGCCGTCACGGCTGCCGAGCTTAATCCCGGCCTCTTTGTCGTCGCCCGCCAGAACCATGCCGCCAACAGCGCCTTGTTCGCAGCCTACGGCGCCGATTTCACGGTGCTGCCCAGCCGCATCATCGCGCAGGAATGCATTGCCCTGCTCACCGCCCCGCTGCTGGCCCGTTTCCTCGATCGCGTGCAGGAAATCGACGAAACCGCCTGCCGGCAACTGGTAACACGCCTGGCAACCGACTGCAACGGCTTGACGCCGGTGCTCTGGGACAACCGGATGAATGCCGCCGAGGCGCCGGCCGCCTGGCAGGCACTGATGCACGACAGGCCCATCCGCCTTGGCCAACTGCTCGTCGATGCCATCGACCGCCAGCAACGCCTGCCGGTCGTCCCTTTGCTGCTCGAACGCGGCAACGACTACATGCTGCTGCCGGGCGACGACTGCCTGCTCCAGGCCGGCGACCAACTACTCTTCGCCAGCCCGCTGGCCGCTCAGCGCAGCCTGGAACTGACGCTGCGCAACGCCAACGAACTGGACTATGTGCTGACCGGCCGCGAAAACTCCGGCAGCCTGCTCGGTCGCCTCCTGGCAAGCCATTAACCCGGGAAAAGTGGTTAACGCCACGACTGGGGCGCAGAGAGGGGCAGAACGTCAATGCGTTGCGCGGAAAGCAACAACACACCCGACCGGCAGTGCCCAGCAGATGACATTGCAATGGCGGCGGAGTACAATTTAACAAAATCCACAACCAAGTAACACCAACAACAACTATTACAAAAACATATCCACTTGCCATATAACAGGAAGGCCATGCCTGACGTAACCAGCAACCAAGGCGCGATGTCGCGCTCGCCGAGGCCGGGCAAGGGGTTCGTCTGGCTGTTGGTGACTGGCGTCGTTGTCGTCAATCTGGTCGTCGCAGCGATCGGGATACAGAGCCTGCTCTACAGCCGAGCCCGTACGCTTGAGCAGGTGCAGAACTCGACAGCCAACCTGGCCTTCCTGCTTGAAGAGAACATCGCCGATACGGCACGCCGTATCGATCTGGCACTGCTCAACATCGCGCATATCCTGGAGCGCGGCCAGGCCTCGAAGCAGGTCGACCAGGCCGAGATCGAAAGCGTGCTGCAATTGCAGGCGCTGAACCTGCCGGAAGTCGATGCCTTCCGGGCCACCGATGCCAGCGGGCGCCTGCGCTGGGGCAAGGATGTCCAGCCCAATGGAGCCAACAGCTACGCCGATCGGCCATTCTTCGCCGAGCACCGGGCCAACCCGGGCAAGGCAATGGTGGTCAGCGAACCGGTTCTCGGCAGGGTTTCGAATGTTTGGGTGATCGCCTTCACCCGCTCCTACCGCAACCGGGATGGCAGCTTGGGCGGCGTTATCGCTGCCGCGGTGCCGCTGTCGCATTTCTACAGCCAGTTATCGACGCTCAAGCTGGGAGAGCATGGTTCGGCCGTCATCCGGCACGTCAATCATGGTCTGGTCACCCGCTATCCCAAGGTTGACGGCCCTGCCGGAACGGTTGGCGACAGCAAGGTTTCACAGCATTTCCGGGACATCCTCAACTCCGGCGTGAAGGACGGGCACTTCCACACGCCCAGTGCGCCGGATGGTGTCGAGCGCACCTATGCCTTCCGCCGGATCGAGGGACTGCCCTACGTCCTGACCATCGGCATGGCGCCGGAAGATTATCTCAATGCCTGGCTGGAAGAACGGCGCAACGTCATTCTCTTCGTCAGCGCCTTCCTGCTGCTCAGCCTGGGGGCCGCCAAGGCCATGCACCGCAGTTGGCTGAACGATCAGAAGCAGACCGCAGCCCTGCTCGAATCCGAGTCGCGTTTCCGCACTTACGTCGAAGCGGCTCCCGAAGGCATTTTCGTCGCCGACCAGCATGGCGACTACCTCGATGTGAACCCGGCCGGTTGTACGCTGGTCGGCTACAACCGCGACGAAATGCTGGGCATGAATATCCGCGACCTGACCCCCAAGGGACTGGAAAGCCAGCAAGAGGAACAATTCGAGCACAACAGGCACTCCGATCTGGTCGATGGCGAGATCACCCTGCGCCGCAAGGATGGCAGCCTGGTCGATACCACCCTGCGCACGATCACGCTGGCCGATGGCCGGGTGATGGGCTTCTGCACCGATGTCACCGAACGCAAGCTGACCCAGC
Organism: uncultured Dechloromonas sp.; assembly: GCA_964507585.1. Classification (GTDB taxonomy): domain Bacteria; phylum Pseudomonadota; class Gammaproteobacteria; order Burkholderiales; family Rhodocyclaceae; genus Azonexus. Next base: position 5,951 of record CAZDRS010000019.1, on the reverse strand, counting down.
GCGCACTGGTCGACAGCGAAAACCGCTTCCGCCGTGTTTCGTCGATGACCAGCGACCTCGTGTATTCCTGCCGGCGCGGCGAAGACGGCGTTTTCCGCATTGAATGGATCGGCGGCCAGGCGGAAAAGCTGTTCGGCCACACCAGCGAGGAGCTCCGTCTGCGCGGTTGCTGGCGCCCCTTCGTGCATGCCGATGATTTGGCGCTGTTCGACGCCAAGATCAGCGCCTTGCAGCCGGGACAGAGCAGCGAGGCGGTGCTGCGCATCGTGCATCGCGACGGCACGATTCACTACCTGGATAGCGTCGCCGAGGTCGAACCCAGCGATCAGGGTGCCCATATGCTGTACGGCGCCCTGCGCGACATCAGCGAACTGGAAAACTACCGCCTGCACCTTGAGCGGTTGGTTGCCGAGCGAACCTACGAGCTGAGCGTGGCCAAGGAAGCGGCCGAAAAAGGCAGTCGATCGAAGAGCGCCTTCCTGGCCAACATGAGCCACGAAATCCGCACGCCGCTCAACGCCATCACCGGCATGTCGCACCTGCTGCGCCGCTCCGGCTGCACGCCGGAGCAGGCCGAGCGCCTCGATCGCATCGAGAATGCCAGCGAGCACCTGCTGGAGATCATCAACGCCGTGCTCGACCTTTCCAAGATCGAGGCCGGGAAGTTCGCACTGGAGGAAGCCAAGCTCAGCGTCCACGGGCTGATCGCCAACGTCTGCTCGATGATCCAGGAGCGTGCCAATACCAAGCACCTGACCCTGGCACGCGACCTCGCCCCGCTGCCCTGCGCGGTGCTCGGCGACCCGACGCGTCTGCAACAGGCGCTGCTCAATTTTGCGACCAATGCCGTCAAATTTACCGAAGCAGGGCACATCACCTTCCGCACCCGGATCATGGCCGAGGATACGGGGAGCCTGCTGCTCCGTTTCGAGGTCGAGGACAGCGGCATCGGTATCACCTCGGAGGCGCAACAACGGCTGTTTGGCGCCTTCGAGCAGGCCGACAATTCGACGACGCGTAAATACGGTGGCACCGGCCTGGGCCTGGCCATTACCCGGAAACTGTCCGAACTGATGGGCGGCAGCGTCGGTGTTTCCAGCACACCGGGAGAGGGTAGCTGCTTCTGGTTCTCGGCTCGGCTGAAGAAAGCGCCCCAAGAGCAATCCCCCGCCTCGCACGAGACCGGCTGCATCGATGACCTGGCGATTGCCCGCAACTTCCCCGGGCGCCGGGTATTGCTGGCGGAAGACGATGAAATCAATCGCGAGGTCGCGCTCTCCCTGCTCGCCGACAGCGGACTCGTCATCGACACCGTCGAGAACGGCAGCGAAGCACTGGCACACGTTGAGGCAAACGATTACGACCTGATCCTGATGGACATGCAAATGCCGATCATGGATGGCCTGGAGGCGACCCGTCGCATCCAAGCGCTGCCTGGCCGCCGCCACCCGCCGATCATCGCCATGACCGCCAACGCCTTCGCCGAAGACCGCCAACGCTGCCTGGCCGCGGGGATGAGCGACTTTGTGGCCAAGCCGGTCGATCCGAACCAGCTCTACGAGCGCATCTACCACTGGCTGGGCCAAGCCTGACCCGGCAGGCGCCCAGGCCGCCAGCCTGGGCAGCGATCTCGATGCGTCATGGCGTCGATAAATGCGGCAGCAAGCGGCCAAGCTATTAAAATGCGTGCATCGCCACACCGTTTTCCGCCATGACCTACGCATCCCCCGAGTTCGAATCCAAGATTTGCCCGCCCGACCAACTGGCTGTTCGCGCCGCCCAACTGGCCCGGCCGCTGGTATTCACCAACGGCTGCTTCGACATCCTGCACCGCGGCCACGTCACCTACTTGGCTCAAGCCGCTGCACTCGGTACCAGCCTGGTCGTCGCACTGAATACCGATGCCTCGGTCAAGCGCCTCGGCAAGGGCGACGATCGCCCGGTCAATATGCTGGAAGACCGTCTCGCCGTGATGGCCTCGCTCGGCTGCGTGGCGCTGGTCACCTGGTTCGACGAAGACACCCCGCTGCAGCGCATCCTCGATTGCCGGCCGGAAATCCTGGTCAAGGGCGGCGACTGGCCGGTAGACAAGATCGTCGGCTGCACTGAAGTGCGCAGCTGGGGCGGCACGGTGCATTCCATCCCCTTCATCCACCAGAAATCGACGACGGCGTTGCTGGAGAAAATCCGCCGCCTGTAAACGATGACGACGCCGACGAAATCCGCTCCCACCCTGACCGAACAGGAATTGCAGATACGTCTGCGGGCGGCGGCTTTCGTCGTCATCGGCCTGCCAGCGCTGATCTATTTCAGCATCGTCGCAACGCTCGAAGCCGAATGGCTGCTGGCCATCCTGGCCTCGCTCACCGCACTTTTCGTCGCCATCAGTGCATGGCTGCTCTGGCAGCGCAAGGGCGGCTACACGGTGATCCGCCCTGCCGTCGCCTGCTACTCACTGCTGCTGTTCTACCTGCTCGCCTACTCCGGCCCCGAACACGCCCGCGGCCTGTGGTTCCTGACCTTGCCGGTAGTCTCGATCATGTTGCTGCCGCCGCGTGAAGGCGGCATCTGGACAGGCGGCTCGATCGTCATCGGCACATACCTGATGCTGCAATCCGGCACCATGACCGGCACAACATCGTATTCCACGGCCTACATCGTCCGCTTCATCTTCCTGGCCATACTCATTGCCGGCGTGCTGCTCTGGTCGGAAGTATTGCTCCGGCGCTATCGCCTGCGCCTGCTCCGGCAAAATGCCGACCTCGTCGCCGAGCGCGACCAATTGGAAGACGAAATCCTCCGGCGCAGCGCCCTCGAGGAAGAATTACGCTACCTGGCGACCACCGACCCGCTGACCGGCCTGCTCAACCGCCGCGCCTTCATGGCCACCCTGGCCGGTGAGCTGACCCGCAGCCAGCGCCTGCGCACCCGTTTCACCCTGCTCATGCTCGATATCGACCATTTCAAGCAGATCAACGACACTTACGGCCACCCGGCCGGCGATGCGGTGCTGGTGCATCTGTCGGCGCTGCTCGCCGAACAACTGCGCAGCATCGACAAGCTGGCGCGCATGGGCGGTGAGGAATTCGCCATCATGCTCGCCGACACCCCGGCCGAAGGAGCCGGCAAGGTCATCGAGCGCCTGCTCGAAGCCATCCGCAACCAGGCCGCCGGGCACCCCGAAAGCCACCAGCCCATTGCCATCACGGCCAGCATCGGCTGTACGGAAAGCCGCCCCGAAGACGACGAATTGACCGCCCTCGCCCGCGCCGACCGTGCCCTCTACGCCGCAAAACAAGCCGGCCGTAACCGCCACGTCTGGGTTTAGCTTGGTTTTACCGCGGCGACGCGGAGAAGGTCTTGCGCCTTACAACACCACCTGCGTACCGAGTTCGACCACGCGGTTGCTGGGAATATTGAAGAAGGCCGTGGCCGAGCCGCCGTTGCGGAACATGGCGATAAACAGCTTCTCCCGCCAGAAGGCCATTTCGGAACCCAGGCGGGGAATCAGCGTTTCGCGACCGATGAAGTAGGAGGTCTCGAGCTGGCTGAACTCCAGCCCGGCATCGGCGCACAAGGCCATGGCGACAGGAATGTCCGGCTCGTCCTTAAAACCGTACTGGACGATGACGCTCCAGAAGTTTTCCTTCAACTGGCGCACTTCGACGCGGTCGATATCCGGCACGTAAGGCACGTCGAAGAATTGCACCGAGACCAGCACGACACGCTCGTGCAGCACCTTGTTATGCATCAGGTTGTGGAGCAGTGCATGCGGCACGCCCTTGGGATCGGCGTTGAGGAAGACTGCGGTACCAGCAACGCGCGTCGGCATCGACGAAGCCAGGGAGTCGAGGAACATCGACAGTTCCAGACGCTCGCCCTTGAGGCGGTCGGCGAGGAGCTGGCGACCGCGCTTCCAGGTCGTCATCAGGATGAACACGGCCATGCCGGCCACCAGCGGGAACCAGCCGCCGTCGGGAATCTTCAGGATATTGGCGGTCAGGAAAACCAGTTCGACCATCAGGAAACAGGCGAACAGCAGGCCAGCGCGAATCCAGCCCCACCCCCAGACCTTGGCGGCCACCACCGTGGCCAGGATGGAAGTAATCACCATGTCGCCGGTCACTGCAATGCCGTAGGCGGCGGCCAGGTTGTTCGACGATTTGAAGCCGAGCACCAGGATCATCACCGCCACCATCAGGCCCCAGTTGACCGCCGGCAGGTAGATCTGGCCCTGCTCCTTCTCGCTGGTGTGCTGTACTTCCATGCGCGGCACGAAGCCGAGCTGCATGGCCTGGCGGGTGACCGAGAAAGCGCCGGAAATGACCGCCTGCGAGGCGATCACCGTCGCCAGCGTGGCCAGCCCGATGAGCGGATAGAGCGCCCACTCCGGCGCCGAGCGGAAGAAGGGGTTATCGGCCGTCGCCGGGTCGGCGACGATGGCTGCACCCTGGCCAAAATAGTTGAGTACCAGCGCTGGCAGCACGAAGACAAACCAGGCACGCGAGATCGGCTTGCGCCCGAAATGGCCCATGTCGGCATACAGTGCCTCGGCACCGGTCACGGCCAGCACGACGTTGCCCATGGCGATCAGCGACATGGCCTTGTTGGCGAGCAGGAATTCGAAGCCGTACAGCGGGTTCAGCGCCATCAGGATTTCCGGATGGCCGACGATGTTGTGGATACCGAGCAGGGCCAGCACGCTGAACCAGGCCAGCATGATCGGCCCGAAGAAGGCACCGACAACGGCCGTGCCGCTTTTCTGGACGAAGAACAGCCCAAACAGTACGACGATGGTGATCGGGATGATGAAGGGGTGCAACGCCGGCGCTCCGACCTCCAGGCCTTCGACGGCCGAAAGCACGGAAATGGCCGGGGTCACCATGCCGTCGCCGTAGAACATGGCCGCGCCGAGCACGCCGACAACCATGATCCAGCGGGCGTGGTGCGGCTTGTCCTGTACGGTGTGCAGGGCCAGCGCGATGAGCGCCATGATGCCGCCCTCGCCGCGGTTGTCGGCACGCATGATGAAGGTCACGTACTTGACCGAAACGACGATGATCAGCGCCCAGAAAAACAGCGACAGGCTGCCGTAGATGTTCGCTTGGTTGACCGGAATGGGATGGTTGCCGGCAAAGACTTCCTTGACCGCATACAGCGGGCTGGTGCCGATGTCGCCATAAACCACGCCCAGCGCAGCCAGCGCCAGGGCGGCGAAGCGTTTGCCGGTAGGCTCACTGGCCGATTGATGACTGCTCATTGCTGCTCCCACTGTTCTGGCGGCCTTCTATCCGAGCCGCTCCGGTACGCTACTTCCCAGGCCGAATCGATCATTCGCCTGCCTCCTCCGGGGCATTAGCCGCCCAGCGCAGCCTTCAGCGACTGCACTTCCTCTTCCGACTCCTCGACGATCTCGGCCAGGGTCTCGGCATCGAACAGGGTCTCGAGCATCGAGGTATCCACCGCCCCATCGAGTTCCGGGTCGCGCCAGCAGGACGTCCGGTTGGCGATCTTGTTGGCGACGTAGAGCACGTCGGACAGGTTGCCGACGGCCGTGATCTCGCGGTCGGTTTCATGGTCGCGCACGGCTTCGAGCACCGGCTCCGGCGAACCGAGCGCCGATAGCAGGGCATGGCCGATATTGTCGTGCCAGCCGACGAGCAAGGCATGCAGTTCGGCCTTGTCAGCCACCAGCTCGGGGAAATTGGCAGCGCGCGACATCAGGTAGAAGACGCCGAGGTCGTGCACCAGGCCGGTGAACATCGCCTCGTCGCCGTTGATCTTCGCCATTTTGCGGGCCAGTACGCGGCACAGCGCGGCAACGTGCGAGGTGTGTTCCCACAGCCGCTGCGACAAGCCCTCGAAGGGCTGCATCTGCTTCGACTTGAGCAACTGTTCCATGGCCACCGCGAAGGACACCGTGCGTACCGCCTCCATGCCGACCCGGACGA
>CAZDRS010000018.1:0-23106 GCA_964507585.1 uncultured Dechloromonas sp. | reverse complement strand
ACGATGTAGCCGCTGGCGCCAGCCTGGGCCGCGGCAATGATGTTTTCCTTCTTGGCCTCGGCGGTAATCATCAGCACCGGCAAGTGTTTGAGGGTCGGGGTAGCCCGGATGGTCTGCAACAGGGTCAGACCGTCCATATTGGGCATGTTCCAGTCCGTCACGACGAACTCGAAGCCGCCCGCCTGCAGCTTCTGCAAGGCGATGGCGCCATCCTCGGCCTCATCGACGTTGGTGAAGCCCAACTCCTTCAACAAGTTACGGACGATACGGCGCATCGTGGAGAAATCATCCACCACCAGGAAACGCATTTTGGGATCAGCCATCAACTACTCCAGAAATTCTTGTTTGTTATCGTTCAATCAACGGGCGCAGGGTATCGGCCAGTGCCTCGGCATCGAATTTTGCAACATAGGCATCCACCCCGACCGATTTGCCCATCGCACGATTGGCCTCGGAGGAAAGGGAGGAGTGCATGACGACCGGCACCCCTTCGAAACGCGGGTCGGACTTGATGTTCTTGGTCAGCACGTAGCCATCCATCTCGGGCATCTCGGCATCGACGAGAATCAGACGCACGTCGTCACGAATATTGCGCCCCATTTGCAGCGCATGGGCAGCAATCCCCTGCAGGCGAGTCCAGGCTTCCATGCCATTGGTGGCGTGCTTGTGGCGAACGCCGAGCTTGTCGAGCACTTCGGAAATTTTCCGACGGGCAACGACCGAATCGTCGACAAAGAAGACGCTGGTATCCGGATCGACCCGGGCTGGCGGAATATCAACAATCATCGCCTCGCCAAAGGCATTGGCGAGAATCTGTTCGACATCGAGAATGGAAACCAAGCCACCGCCTTCGAGTTCGATGACCGCGGTAATCAAGCCCTGATTGGCGGACAAAACGCTCTCAGGCGCCTTCACGCGCTCCCAATCGACGCGGATGATGCGATCGACCTCATGCACCAGAAAACCCAGGGTGCGCTTGGAGTATTCCGCCACCATCATGGTCTTGCCGCGCCCCGGCTGTGTATCAAGTTGCAGGAAAGGGGCCAGCGACAGCACGGGAATCACGTTGCCGCGCAAGGAAATGAGGCCCTCGACGCCACGCGGCATGTTGGGGGTTTTGGTGATGTGCGGCGTACGCCCCACCTCACGCACCTTGAAGACATTGATGCCGAATATCTCGCGCGTACCCAACGAGAAGAGCAGGATTTCCATTTTGTTGGAACCAGCCAGACGGGTACGGGCGTCGACACTGTCCAGCAGATTCTTGTTTTCAACGAGATTCATCGTTCGCTCCCGCTCTTACTCAACGGCAACCGGAGAAGTATCGACCCCCAGGCGTCGCGCCAGGGTTTCGGACAGGCGCTGCGGCTCGAATTTGGGCACATATTCATCAACACCGACCGACATGCCAAGTTTTTGGTTGGACATACCCGACAGCGACGAATGCATGACGACCGCCACGCCATTAAAGCGCGGGTCGGACTTGATTTTCTTGGTCAGGATGTAACCATCCATCTCCGGCATTTCGATGTCGGTCAATACCAGGCTAATAATCGACGAAGCCGACTTGCCAACCGATTGTGCGTAATTGGCAACCTTTTCCATCTCTTCCCACATCTGCCGGCCGTTAACAGCCGAGACTCCCTTGACGCCCATGGCAACGAGCGTCCGCTCGATCTGTTTGCGGGCAACGCTGGAGTCGTCGCAATAAAACACGGTGCACTCCGGACGATCAACCGTAATGACACCGCGATACATGATTTCATTGTCGATGTTGGTTGTTTCCGAGAGCACTTTCTCGACATCCATCATCATCACCAAGCGGTTGTCTTCCAACTCGGTAACCGCGGTAACCAGGCCCCCCGTCTGGGCGGTGAGCATTTCCGGCGGCACCCGCATCTTGCTCCAGTCCAGGCGCAGAATGGTGTCGACCCCCTCGACCAGGAAACCCTGCGTATGGCCGTTGTACTCCGTCACGATCATTATTTCGCGCGGCGTATCGGCCGTGATGCCGGAGTATTTCGCCAGATCGATAACCGGCACCAGAGCACCGCGCAGGCTGACCATACCCTCGACCGACGGCGGCATGTCCGGAGCAGCCGTGATGGCTGGCGTGCGCATGACTTCACGAACCTTGAAAACGTTGATGCCATAGGTCTCCCGGCGACCGGTACGCTGATCGACCCCGAGGAAAAAGAGCAGAATCTCGAGCTTGTTGGTTCCCGCCAACTTGGTTCGCGCATCAATATTCTTCAGTAGTTCCGACATTGTCTTCCTCTCGCCTGCCGCCTTCTGCGGTTTCACGGCACATCTTCATCCGCCGATCAACTCAGCAACGAAGCTCACTGTCCTCAATTCGCCAAGGCATCACACCCTTAACGGCCTGGCGCCTACAACATTTAGGAAATTTGAAACAATTTACCAAAATTCGCAATATCAAGCACCTGTTTTACGTTGCCGCGTACACCAGCGAGCGACACTTCCTTGTTGGCGCCACCCAACTTATCACGCAGCATCAACAACATACCAAGTGCCGAGCTATCCAGGTAATCGACCCCGGAGAAATCGACAACGACAGAACGAACCGAGGCATCGCCGACCAGCGGCTCGTAGGCACTGCGGAATTCGCGATGCGTGTTGAAGTCGAAACGCCCAACCAGCTTGATGGTGGCCTTGCCAGATTCATTGAGAATGCTTGCTTGCATAAGGATTCCTATCCAAAAAAACCAAATCTCACATTAGTTTAATACTTTACCCATCGGGAACAAGTCGTCCGCACTATGAACCGACGGCCGACAGCACCCGACGGGAAATTTCGTCGAGCGAATATTGCTCCTCGACGGCGCCAATAAGGTAGGCCTCGCGCGGCATCCCATAAACCACGCAACTGCCTTCATCCTGCCCAAAAGTCCGGGCACCGGCCTGGCGCATGCGCAACAATCCCTGGGCGCCATCCTTGCCCATGCCGGTCAGGATGACGCCGATGGCCTTGCGACCAACCAACGCAGCTGCCGAATCAAACAGGACATCCACCGACGGACGATGCCGATTGACGGGTGGCGTTGCCGCCAGTTCGATGGTGTAACCGGACGGGGCACGCTTGATCATCATGTGCGAATGGCCCGGTGCAATGTAAACGGTACCAGGCTCCACCTTCTCATTGCCCTGGGCCTCGATAATGCGGGGGGCACACAGGCCATCCAATCGGCGAGCGAAAGAAGCCGTGAAGGACTCCGGCATGTGCTGGACGATCAGGATGGGCGGGCAATCGGCCGGAACGCCGAGCAGGAAATCCTTGATCGCCTCGGTACCGCCCGTCGAGGCGCCGAGGAAGATGATCTTGCCGCTATTCCCCAGTCCGGTTTTGGGCACCGCGGCAGGTTTCACGGCCGGCATGGAGGCTGATGCGGCGGCCGAGCGACGCAGGCGAGCCCCCTTGGCTGCACGAATTTTTTCGACCAGTTCTTCTGCATAGTTCTCCATGCTCCTTCCGCCATCGGAACGCGGCTTGCCGATGAAATCGATAGCCCCCAGCTCCAGCGCCTTGAGTGTCGTATCAGAACCTGCCTCGGTGAAGGAAGAGACCATCACGACCGGCATCGGCCGCAGGCGCATCAAGCGTTCAAGAAATTCCAGGCCATCCATTTTCGGCATCTGGACATCGAGCGTCAGGACATCGGGATTCAAGACCTTGATCATCTCCCGCGCCGTTGGTGCATCCGGTGCCGCACCGACGACCTCCATATCCGGTGCCAGGCCGATCATCTGGCTGAGCAGGCCGCGCATCAACGCAGAATCATCAACTACCAGGACTCGAATTTTCTGGGGCATCTATTTTTCTGTTTCAGATGTTTTGTTTTAATCGAATGACGTGCAGGCGCCTCAAATGAACAACTCCACATCGCCCTCCACCTTGGCGCTCGAGAGCCTGGCCTTGTAATCGTTCTCGCGACTGAACAGGGTGTCGTTGTGAACACGATGCAGTTTCTTGACGAGAACCCGGCCTGTCTGCGGGAAATAGTAGACTTTCCGCGGGTATGAATCCAGCAAGTCCTTGGCGACGACCGGGATTTTTTCGGTTTTCAGGAAGTCGAGCACGAATTCGGCGTTACGCGCCCCCACGTTGCTGCTGGCCAGACTGGCGAGCACTGCCCCGCCGCCGAAAACCTTGGCTTCCAGACGATTACGGCGAGCCCCCAGCTTGAGCAGATGGTTGATCAGGACTTCCATGGCATAGGTGCCATAGCGTGCAGAAGTACCCACCGCATCGCGCCCGCCATCGTCCGGCAGCATGAAATGGTTCATGCCGCCGATACCCGAGTCGCAATCCCGAATACAGGCGGCCACGCAGGAACCGAGGACGGTAACCAGCAAGGCCTCCCGATTGGCGACGAAATATTCACCCGGCAAGATCTTGGCAGCCTCAAGGCCGAACTTGCGGTCAAAATATCGGTTAGTTGCGAAATTTTCGTCGTAAGCGTGTTGCACGAAATCCTTTCCCTATCGCGGGTTCGCCAGGGTGTAGACCGTTTTTCCCTGGGACTTGAAGAGGTCTGCCGCATGCAGGAAGCTCTCGGAATGGCCGGCGAACATCAGGCCATCCGGCTGCATCAGAGGCGCGAAGCGCGCAAGAATCTTGTATTGGGTCGGCTTGTCGAAATAGATCATCACATTCCGACAGAAGATGATGTCGAGCGGCCCCTTGACGGCATAGCTCTGGTCGAGCAGGTTGATACGCTGGAACTGGATCAGGCTCTTCAGTTCGGGGCGTACGGATACGAAGCCCTCCTGCGCCCCCGTGCCGCGCAGGAAAAACTTGCGCAAACGCTCGGGAGACAATTTCTCCACCCGTTCAATCGGATAGACCCCCTTTTGCGCGGTGGCCAGCACATTGGTATCGAGATCGGAAGCGATGATGGAAACGTGCGAGGCATTGGCGCCAAAGGTTTCCAACACCGCAATGGCGATGGAATACGGCTCCTCACCCGTCGAGGCGGCCGAGCACCAGACGCGGATCGGACGCCGGTTGCCCAGCTTGCGCAAATGCTCGGCAAAGATCGGGAAGTGGTGCGGCTCGCGGAAGAACGAGGTGAGATTGGTGGTCAGCGAATTGACGAAGCGCTCCCATTCATCGCCGCCATTCTTCTCCAGCGCATCGAGATACTCGGCAAAGGTCTGCTTGCCGGTTGCCCGCAGACGGCGGGCCAGGCGCGAATAGACCATGTCCTGCTTGACCGGTGACAGGGATATCCCGGCATGCTGGTAGATCAGCTTGCGCACCCGCTCGAAATCCGCCGAGGAAAATACAAACTCCCGTGTCGAGACCTCCCGTTTGGGCTGACTGGACGATAACGCCGACCTCAGCGACGAGACGGGCGGGACAGGTGGAACGGGTTTGCGCAGGTCGGCCATGATTAGAACTCTTCCCATTCATCATCGAGACTGGTCGGCAGGGCCGGCGCCTTGCGCGTCCCTTGGCGATCGGCACTCCGCTGAGTCGAGGCTGCCGGCGCCGGCCGTGGTGCCGCCAGGCGCGGTGCAGCCGACATGCTGTCCAGCTTGAAAATCGCCACGGCCTGCGACAGATTGATTGCCTGCTCCTCAAGGCTTTCCGCGGCGGCGGCAGCCTCTTCGACCAGTGCGGCGTTTTGCTGCGTCACTTCGTCCATCTGGCTGACCGCCAGGCTCACTTGTTCGATACCCGAGCTTTGTTCGCGGCTGGCGTCAGAAATGTCGGCCATGATCTTGGCGACACGCTTGATGCTGGTGACCACTTCTTCCATGGTGCGGCCGGCCTGGTCGACCAGGCGGTTGCCGGTTTCGACCTTGTCGACGGAGTCGGAGATCAGCCCCTTGATTTCCTTGGCAGCCGCAGCGCTGCGCTGGGCCAGGTTGCGCACTTCGGTGGCGACGACGGCGAAGCCACGCCCTTGTTCGCCCGCCCGGGCCGCTTCAACGGCCGCATTGAGGGCGAGGATGTTGGTCTGGAAGGCAATGCCGTCGATGACGCCGATGATGTCGGCAATCTTGTTGCTGGCGTGGTGGATGGCGCTCATGGTGTCGACTACCTGGCCGACGACCTCTCCGCCCTTGACCGCCACTTGCTGGGCCGTGCCAGCCAGTTCGTTGGCTTGCCGCGCATTGTCGGCGTTCTGCTTCACGGTACTGGTCAGTTGCTCCATGCTCGAGGCGGTTTCTTCCAGGCTGCTCGCCTGTTCTTCCGTCCGGCTCGACAAGTCCTGGTTCCCCGAGGCAATTTCCTTCGCCGCCGTGTTGATCGCGTCCGTCGCGTCCTTGATTTGGCCGACGATCTCTTGCAGGCGCGCTACCGTGGTGTTGGCATCGTCCTTCAACTGCCCGAAGGTACCGGCATATTCGGCATCGATGCTCTGGGACAAATCGCCATGCGCGATGGCAGAGAGCACACGTACCACGTCCTCCAAGCCTTTTTGGCTGGTATCGAGCAGTCGATTCAGATCCTCTGCCAGCTTGAGGAAGAAGCCGCCCTTGCCGGCAACACCGATACGCTGCGTAAAATCACCATTGGCAGCCGCGCCGACGATGCCTGCGACCTCCTTCTCGACGGCAACTTCGGCAGTCCGGTCACGCCATTCACCAACCGTACCCAGACGTTGGTTACGCTCGTTGACGATCGGATTGGTCGTCACCATGTAAATCCGGTTGCCGATTTCCAGCTCACTACGCCGCGCCTCGGTCAGGGTACGCAGGCGTTCCATGGCCTCCTGGCGGTTGTCACGGTAGAAAATACCCAGGTCGCTGCCAACCAGTTGATCGGCCCTGAAACCCGGGATGTAGGCACGCAGTGAATCTTCCATCTCGCTCACGGCTTTCTGCAAGGCCCGATTGGCATAAATGATGCGGCCGTCGTTGTCGGCAATGCGTACCGGACTATCGACACAGTCCAGGCCAATCCGGATGCGCAGTTTCTCTTCACCCACTCTGGCCGCCTCGGCCACGTTGAAGCCCTGCTGGATCTGCATGGACTGAAGGCCTTGCAGCACCTTGCCCATTTCATCATTGCGGGCGGTATCGACGTTGCGCGTGTAATCGCCATTGGCCAGTGACTGGAAGGTCGCAATGACATCGGCAATCGGTCGCGTAACGGACAAAATGAGGGAACGTGCAATCAGGATGCCGATCGCGAGGGCCAGCAAGCCAGCCAGCACCATCCACATACGGGCATTGCTGAAGGAGTCGAATGCCCCGGCAACCTGGCGCTCGCCCGCCGAGTTCAGGTATTGCAGCAGGCTGTCGATACTTTGCGAGGCATCGGCATAGGCAGGGTCGACCTGTGTGCGGCGAATATCGTTTGCGTCGGCATACCGTCCTTCGGCAAGCGCGGCACGAATTGGCAACAAGCCCTCCTTGAGATAACGCTCCCGTGAGATCTCCAATGCGTCGACCAACTTCTGATGGTCGGCCGAGCGCACGCTCTTGCGGTAACGCTGCCAATGCTCGGAAATCGACGCGATATTCTTGTCGATGGCGGTCAAATGCAATTCGATGCCGTGATCGTGCAGCTTGGCATAGGCGCTGGATGGATCGTGCTGCATGGCTGCCAAGACCTGAGTCCGGTTATCGGCCATTAGTTTGCCGACAATGGCAATTTCCTGCAGCGGAATAACCCGGCGCTCGTAGAGCCCATTGACCTCGTCGTTGGTGCGCGACATGCCCCAGATACCGAGCAAGGCAACGATGAGCATGGCCGCCAGCATCACGCCAAAGCCGGCCATCATCCTGGCCTTCAACGACAGATTACCGAGCAGCGAGCCGCCGCTGCCCTTGACGACTGCGCCATGCACAATCTTCAAGCCGCCGGCGCGTTTTTCGCGGAACAGGCGATACGCCTCTTCGGCTGCCTGCACCTGCTGTACCGAGGGTTTACGGCGAACCGACATATAACCGTCGATGTTGCCGCTGGCGTCGCGAGTCGGTGTGGCGGTGGCCAGAACCCAGTAGAAATCACCATTCTTGCAGCGGTTCTTGACCAGGCCCGTCCATGGACGGCCATCCTTCAAGTCGCGCCACAAATCCTCAAAAGCCTCGGCCGGCATGTCGGGATGACGAACGATGTTGTGCGGCTCGCCGATCAACTCCTGCTCGGTGAACCCGCTGATCTGCAGGAAGTCGCGGTTGATGTAGGTAATCCGCCCCTTCAGATCGGTTTTGGAAACAATCAGCGTATCGTCCTTGAGCGGAACCTCGATATTGCTTATCGGTTGGTTATTGCGCACTTTTCTCGCTCCTCCTGGGGTATGGGGTCTGGCTGGCCATTCAGAATTCGGCCCACTCGTCGTCATCCGCTGCCTGGGGTAGCGGCGCGCGAGCGCTCGTTGGGTTGGGTTTCAAACGGACGGGTTCGTTATGCGGCAAGGCAGCCCGGCGGATCTGGGCCTGGACAGGCGGGGTCGCCACGGCTTCGCGCGGCACCCCGGCATGCGCCGAAGCCGCCTGGGCGACATCCAGACGGAACACGGAGACGGCCTGGGCCAGGCCGAGTGCCTGCTCCTCAAGGCTTTCCGCGGCGGCGGCAGCCTCTTCGACCAGTGCGGCGTTTTGCTGCGTCACTTCGTCCATCTGGCTGACCGCCAGGCTCACTTGTTCGATACCCGAGCTTTGTTCGCGGCTGGCGTCAGAAATGTCGGCCATGATCTTGGCGACACGCTTGATGCTGGTGACCACTTCTTCCATGGTGCGGCCGGCCTGGTCGACCAGGCGGTTGCCGGTTTCGACCTTGTCGACGGAGTCGGAGATCAGCCCCTTGATTTCCTTGGCAGCCGCAGCGCTGCGCTGGGCCAGGTTGCGCACTTCGGTGGCGACGACGGCGAAGCCACGCCCTTGTTCGCCCGCCCGGGCCGCTTCAACGGCCGCATTGAGGGCGAGGATGTTGGTCTGGAAGGCAATGCCGTCGATGACGCCGATGATGTCGGCAATCTTGTTGCTGGCGTGGTGGATGGCGCTCATGGTGTCGACTACCTGGCCGACGACCTCTCCGCCCTTGACCGCCACTTGCTGGGCCGTGCCAGCCAGTTCGTTGGCTTGCCGCGCATTGTCGGCGTTCTGCTTCACGGTACTGGTCAGTTGCTCCATGCTCGAGGCGGTTTCTTCCAGGCTGCTCGCCTGTTCTTCCGTCCGGCTCGACAAGTCCTGGTTCCCCGAGGCAATTTCCTTCGCCGCCGTGTTGATCGCGTCCGTCGCGTCCTTGATCGACAAGACGATCTGTACCAGGTTTTCGACCGTCGAATTGGCATCGTCCTTAAGCATGCCGAGCATACCCTGATAGTCACCATCGATTTTCTGCGTCAGATCACCCTGCGCCAGACGGGCAAAGACGGCGGCAACATCGCCCAAGGCCTTGCTGTTGGCTTCCAGCAGATCGTTGATGCCATCGGAAATCTGCCGGAAAAATCCGGTCATCTGGGCGGTGTCGAGACGGCGGCTGAAATCACCCGATGCGGCAGCGCCGATGATGCTCGCCACCTCTTGCTCGATATTGACCTCCGCAGTCCGGTCACGCCATTCGACAGCCGTACCCAGGCGCTCACCCGCCTCGTTGATGATCGGGCAAGCGACCAGCGAGAAATAGCGGCCGCCGACATTGATTTCCGTGCGGTATACGCCGGTCAGCGCGCCGAGCAAATTGCGCTGATGTGCCGGGTTCTTGTGATAGATGTCGAAGCTGGAGCCGAGAATGGCATCGGCCCGGAAGTTGGGGAGCTGTTTGCGCAAATCGGCCTCGGCGTTGCGCATCATCTCCAGAACCGAGTGGTTGCAGTAGATGATCTTGCCATCCGGGTCAGCCACCATGACGCTGTTCGACGTCACATCCAGCGCCACCTTGATGCGCAAGGTTTCCTGCGCCGTCTTGCGCTCGGCCTCGATATTGGCCTTGAGCTCGCTCTGCATGCGGTTCAAGGCGCCCATCAGGACGGCCGCCTCGTCATTCCCGACGACCTCGATCCGGTTGTCGAGTTCCCCTGCCGCAACGCGCTCCGCCACGCCGACGGCATGCACAATCGGACGGGTAATGCTGCGTCCCAACACATAGGCAAAGCCAGTGATCAGAACCAGAACCAGCACGATCAAGCCAACCATCAGGCGGATCGACCACTGGAAATTGGCCTGTGCCGATTCATACAAGCCTCGGCCGCTCTGGGCATAGTATTCCCGCAAGGCATCGGCTGCCGCCTTGGCATTGTTGTAAGACGGCTGAACCACGGTGGAATAGATCTTGGCCGCAGCCATGAAATCGCCCTGCGTCAGGGCTGCACTGGCGGCCATCAAACCGTCCTTGACGTAGATCCCGCGCTTCTCCTCATAGATCGTCGCCAGCCGCTGCTCCTCCTCGTTGAGCGAGCGCGACTTGAACTCTTTCCACAAGGCGGTAATTTCATCGCGATTCCTGGCGATAGCCTCCGTGTGCACCGTCAGCGGATGATCGTGGGTGGTGGATTGACGGCTTTCCGGGTCATGCAACAAGCCGGCGGCTACCGACTGGTTGTTCTCAGCCATCAGGGCCTGGATACGCAAGACGATGACACCGGGCTCCAGCTTGTCGGCAAATACCGATTTGGTCGCCTGGTTGATATCGCCCATGTAATGAACTGAAACCAGGATCAGGACGGTAAACCAGAAAGCCATCCCCAGGGCCTGCCACAGCAGTCGGGTTCCGATTTTCATTTTGTTGAGCATGGTTGCGCCTCTCGATCAGTTCGACGCCGAAGCGTCATCGATCAATTCCATATCGGCGCTGGTCATCAGACGCTCGATATCGGTGACGATCATCATCCGGCTGTCGACTGTCGCCAGGCCGAGGATGTACTTGGTATCGAAGCTGCCCGAGAAATCCGGCGCCGGGCGTATCTGCGCCCGGGTCAGCGAAATCACGTCGGAAACGCTATCGACCACCGTACCGATTACCCGGCCAGCGACGTTGAGGATGATCACGACGGTAAAGGGCGTGTATTCGATCTTGCCCAGGTTGAACTTGATGCGCAGGTCGACGATCGGCACGATGGTGCCGCGCAGGTTGATCACCCCCTTGATGAAAGGCGGCGAATTGGCAATCAACGTCGGCTGTTCGTAACCCCGAATTTCCTGAACCTTCAGGATATCGATCGCATATTCCTCGCTACCCAGCGTAAAGGTCAGATACTCGCTGGCAACCAGATCTTCTTCGCTCGCTGCACCACCGGCTTGCGTCATCGCTTCCATACCTTGCTCCTCGATTCAGCCGTCAACCGGCTTTCTGCACACTGCTCTTGGCCATGCCGGCGATTGCCGAAACGTCCAGAATCAACGCCACATGCCCGTCGCCCATGATCGTCGCGCCGGAAATGCCCTGCACGCGCCGATAGTTCGCCTCCAGGCTCTTGATCACCACCTGATGCTGCCCAACCAGCGCGTCGACGAACAGCGCAGCCTTGATGCCGTCGGCGTCGATGACGACCATGATGCCCTGCGAAAAATCGGCGGCATGTGGCTTGAGGTTGAACAATTCGTGGAGGACGACGACCGGCAGGTATTCGCCCCGTACCTGAATGACCCGCGCCTGGTTCGACAGCGTCTTGATATCCCTGGTCTGCGGCTGGAACGACTCGACGACATACGACAAGGGCAGGATGTAGGTCTGGTCGCCCACGGCAATCGACATGCCATCCAGGATGGCCAAGGTCAGCGGCAAACGAACCGTCATGCGGGTACCGACGCCGAGCATCGAATCGATTTCCACCCGGCCGCCCATGGACTGGATGTTGCGGCGAACCACATCCATGCCGACGCCCCGGCCGGAGACGTCGGTAATCTGCTCCGCCGTCGAGAAACCCGCTTCGAAGATCAGATGGAAGACCTCCTGGTCGGTCATCTGATCCGACACCTGCAAACCGCGCTCACGGGCCTTGGCAAGAATCTTGTTGCGCGGCAGGCCGGCACCGTCGTCACCCACCTCGATGACAATATTGCCGCCCTGGTGGTAGGCCTTCAGGGTAATCGTGCCAACCGGGCTCTTACCCGCCGCAATGCGCTTTTCCGGCAACTCGATACCGTGGTCGAGGCTGTTGCGGATCAGGTGGGTGAGCGGGTCGGCAATGCGCTCGATCAAACCCTTGTCCAGTTCGGTCGTCTCACCCGTCGTCTTCAACTCAACCTGCTTGCCGAGCTTGCCGGACAAATCGCGGACAACGCGCGGGAAGCGCGAGAAAACGAAGGAAATCGGCAGCATGCGAATGGACATGACCGATTCCTGCAAATCGCGCGTGTTGCGCTCCAGTTGCACCAGGCCGTTGAGCAGGCGCTCCGGTGCATTTTCCTGCATCTGGTTCGCCGTCTGCAGCAGCATGGCCTGGGTGATCACCAGCTCGCCCACCAGGTTGATCAACTGATCCACCTTTTCGACACTGACCCGGATCGACGAATCGCCGCCCGCCGCTGCGGCCGGTGCCGCCTTGGCGGCACGCGTGCGGGGCTCGGCCGGCGCTTCGACTGGCGGCTTGCCAGCCGGCGCCGCGACAACCGGGGCTGCAGGCGAAATGGCTGCCGGTGCTACGGCTACGGGTTCAGAAACAGCAGGCAAGGGCTCGAAGAAGCCAAAGCCGTCTCCCTCTTCGACCACGACCACAGCAGGCGGCGGCGTAACCGGCTCGAAAAAGCCATAGCCATCGCCTTCCTCAGCCAGAGCCGGTGTGGCCTCTGCCGTATCGGCTGCCGGCAGGGGTTCGAAGAAACCGTAGCCATCATCCTCAGCCGATGCCACTACGGGAGCGGCAACTTCCGGTTGATCGAGCGGCTCGAAAAATCCATAGCCAGCATCGCCCTCGGGGGCCCCGGGCGAATCGTTGAAGAAGCCAAATCCATCCTCTTCCGCCGAGCCGACCACCGGATTTTCCAGAATGCGCCAGGCACCGTTATCGGCAATGAAATCGATCTGATCGGTAAACGCTTCCTGCCCGACCTCACTGGTCAGGCGCACCTGCCAGTACCCGACATCGTGCACACCGGTCGCCGGTTGGCTCAAAATTTCCAACGAGCCCAAGGACTTCAGTTCATCGAGCAGGTTCTTGACGCCATCGCCCTTGGCAGAAACTTCCGTCGGCACGAACTGGATGTCGAAGCTCCGCTTGCCGGCAACCGTTGCCTCTGCTGGCGGGGCTTGCGGCTCGCTGACAGCCACCGGACGATCGCTGGACAGCTCGCGCAGACGGGCGCAAATAGCCTCGACAGCCGTGGCATCGACCTCACCACGGCCTTGGTGTGCCTCGAGCATCTCGCGCAGCAGATCGCCGCATTCGAGAAAGGCATCCACCATTTCGGCACGCAAGCCGAGCTCCTGCTTGCGAATGCGATCCAGCAGGTTTTCCAGGATATGCGTAGTTTCCGCCAAATCGGTAAAACCGAAGGTTCCGGCACTCCCCTTGATGGAGTGCGCGGCGCGGAAAATGGCATTGAGCTGCTCCGAATCCGGATTCTCGACATCGAGATCGAGCAACAGCCCTTCCATTGCCGCCAGGTGCTCCGCCGACTCGTCGAAGAACACCTGGTAGAACTGACTCATGTCGATAGCCATGCTACCCCCCGAGCACGGCCGCCACCCCGTGGCAGCCGAAAATGGAATGCGAACGATCCACCCTGCGGTGGATCAACCGGCTTCGACCTAGCCGATCACCTTACGCACGACTTCAATCAGTTTTTGCGGATCGAAAGGCTTGACCAGCCACCCCGTCGCGCCTGCAGCGCGGCCTTGCGCCTTCATGGCGTCGGAAGACTCGGTGGTCAGCATCAGGATGGGCGTCTTGGCGTATTGCGGCATGGCCCGCAAGCTCTTGATCAGGGTCAGACCATCCATGCGCGGCATGTTCTGGTCGGTCAACACCAGATTGATACTCTTGGTCTTGGCCTTCTCCAGACCATCCATTCCATCGACCGCCTCGACCACATCGTAACCGGCGCTCTTCAGCGTGAAGGACACCATTTGACGAATGGATGCAGAATCATCAACTGCAAGAACGGTTTTTGCCATCTCTACCTCGCGAAATATTCAGAATAGCTCGACATCGCCACTGGCGAAGCCGGTTTGACTTACGGGATTATTGTCCACCTTTTGCGAAATTACACCCGTTTTTTGAGAAATCTGGTCAACGTGCTGGCAAATATCTGAAAGCGCAGCCAGCGCACCAGCCGCATCCCCGGTATTGTTCAGCACGCCAGCCATCCGCTGCTCATCGGCCAGTATCTCATCGAGCACTTCAAGACGGCTATCCACATGACCCAGCAACTGGGTAACCATATCCTGAAACTGCAAGGACATGATGGCCTGATTGACCGATTGCTCGACCTGCTCGGCAATGGTATTCAACTCCCCAACCGTGTCCCCGGTGCGCCGGTTCATTTCGTTGATACCGACCATCGCGCTCTCGACATCGTTCTTCGAAGTCAGCGCGAAGGTCATGTCCTGCGCCGCCATCTGGTTGATGGCTTGCTCGGTAGCCTCGATGGTCGTCTGCATTTTCGTCAGCGAACCGCGAATCTGCTGGCTGAAATGATTCGTTCGGCCGGACAGGTCGCGCACCTCATCGGCCACGACGGCAAAGCCCCGCCCGGCCTCTCCGGCCCGGGCTGCCTCGATGGCCGCATTCAGGGCAAGCAAATTGGTCTGCTTGGCAATCCCCTCGATCTCACCCAGCATGCCGCGCACTTCGCTCATCTGGCTGATGATGCGGTCGGTCATTTCGACCAGCGACATGGCCAGCCGGGAGTTCTCGATCACGCTATCGACAAACTGGCGCAAGGTTTCCGAGGTTTTGCTGGCGAAGTTCTGAAAATCACTGACCGAGCCATCCTCGAAACCACCACTGACCACCTGCATACCCAATTGCTGCTGGCGCTGAATCAGCGCATTCATGCCATGGAAACTAGCAATGAGCTTGTCGATGGCCTCGCCAAAAATTGCTTGCGCCCGCTTGATCTCGTTGCGCATCTCATCGACCTGGCGCGACGCCTCGGTCGACACGTGGATAATCGCCTGGCCACTCTGCTCGACGATTTCCCGGCGAACCGACAAGGCTTCGCCAACAGCCGCCTCTTCGTACCCAGCCCGGGCGCACATCCGGCTGACCACGAGCCACCCCGCGAGCATCGCAGCAAAGGCTAAAACAACGGCCAGCGTACGGGTCGTCGGTTCAAGTGCCAGTAGAACGCACAGCACCAACCCGGACCAGCCAGCCCCGATCCAGATCACCCTGCCGTTATTGACCATCCCTCCCCCAAAAAATCAGCTCGTTCTCCTTAACCAGCAGTACCCTTGCCGTTCCCTGGCAACTTCAAACCTTCTGGCAGGATTTCCTCGCCGCCCGCCTCTGCCTCAGGCCCCTCCTCCTGCAGGATCGCCTGTTCCGTCTTCTTGTTCAGCACGACGATGCTGATGCGCCGATTCACCGAAGCCAACGGATCGTTCTTGTCGAACAACACCGTCGAAGCCAAACCGACCACACGCAGAACCTTGCTGTCATCCATCCCGCCCTGCACCAACTCACGCCGGGAAGCGTTGGCCCGGTTAGCCGACAGCTCCCAGTTCGAGAAACCCCGTTCCCCACCGGCAAACTGAGCGGCATCGGTGTGTCCGGCCAAGCTGATGCGATTCGACACCCCATTCAGGGCCTTGCCGATTTGCCGCAGGATATCCTTGGTATACGGCTTCAAATCGGCACTACTTGAGTCGAACATCGGACGATTCTGCTCGTCGACAATCTGGATACGCAGCCCTTCCGAGGTTATGTCCAACATCATCTGTTTCTTGAACTGCGCCAACTGAGGGCTTTGCTCGATCATCTTCTCGATGTCGGCCTTCAAAGTTTCCAGACGCTCCTGCTCCTTACGGCGAAACTCAGCCTGCGCCTCCTTGGAAAACGATGTCGACTTCTTGGCTTCGACATCCCCCCGCTTGACCTGCCCGGATTGCCGCGTCAAATCCTTGCCACCGCCCTGCAGCACGCTGGTTGCGTCGCCCGAGCCGCTACCGCCTTGCTGCGCAACCTTCAGGGGATTCTGGAAAAACTCGGCTATGCCCTGCAGATCGCCTTTGGCCGTTGACCCCAACAGCCACATCAGCAGGAAGAAGGCCATCATGGCCGTCACGAAGTCGGCGTACGCAATCTTCCAAGCACCGCCATGCGCACCGCCGGCGACCACCTTCTTGCGCTTGATTACTATGGGGCGAGTGGAATCGTCGCTCATCGAATGGACTCAGTCAGGGGCCGGGCCTTACTTGCCCTTGCGCGCTTTCAGTTCTTCCTCAAGCTCGCGGAAGCTGGGGCGGGAATGGGAATCAAGCGTCTTGCGACCAAATTCGATCGCCACCTGCGGCGCATAGCCCGACATCGAAGCCAGGAGCACCATCTTGATGCACTTGTAAATAATGGCCTCTTCCGCCGCCTTCTGCTCCAGCAACTTGGCAATCGGCTCGACAAAACCATAGGAAATCAGAATACCGAGAAAGGTACCCACCAGGGCGCCACCGATCATCTTGCCAAGCACCGCCGGCGGCTGGCCGACCGAGCCCATCACGTTAACCACACCCATAACGGCGACCACGATACCGAAGGCCGGCACCGCACCGGCAACACTGGAAACGACGTGCCCCGGTTCGGCCGCCTCGTGGTGATGGGTTTCCAGCTCGACATCCATCAAGCCTTCGATCTCGACCGTGTTCAGGTTGCCGCCCACCATCATGCGCAGGTAGTCGGTCACGAACTCCATGATGTGATGGTCATGCACCAGAGTTGGATACTTGGAGAAAATCGGGCTGGCATCCGGATTTTCGATGTCGCCTTCGATCGACATCAGGCCTTCCTTGCGCACCTTGGAGAGAATCTCGAAAAGCATCGCCAAGGCATCGATATAAAAAGCCTTGTTGAATTTCGAGCCTTTCAGAATGCCGGGAATGGCGCCAACCGTCGCCTTGATCACCCCGATGCTGTTCGAGGCGACGAAGTAACCGATCATCAGACCGACAATGGCGACATATTCCGTCGGCACCCACAGGGCAAGCAGGCTGCCGTGGATCGCATACGTCCCCAACGCCGCAGCCAAAATTATGACGTACCCAACAATCAGAAACATTCAAGCCCCCCTGCGCCAAGCAGCATGCCGACGCGTATCTACCCCACCTTAGGTTTCGCTATTGTAGCCACATGAATTGCCGGAGTGCAAAGAAAGAAACGCCCGCCTCATGGGCAACTCCGGCGGATTTCGGGCACGCGATGCTAAACTTCCCGGTATCCAATCAGGCTTGTTTTGTCGTGATCCAGTATTGCTGCCGCTGCGGCGCCAATGTCTCCTTGCTCGTCCCTCCCGGCGACACCCTGCCCCGCCACGTCTGCCAGGCCTGCGGCCACATTCATTATGAAAACCCGCGGCTGGTGGTAGGTTGCGTTGCCGAGTGGGAGGGAAGAATCCTGATGTGCCGGCGCGCCATAGAGCCACGCCACGGCTACTGGACGCTACCCGGCGGCTTCATGGAAAACGGGGAAACCACGGCCCAGGCAGCCATGCGCGAAACCCTGGAGGAAGCCGGCGCCGATGTAGCCGTCGATGCACCCTTTGCCATGGTCAATATTCCGCACATCAACCAGGTGCACCTCTTTTACCGGGGCCAACTGCGCACACCGCATTTTTCGGCCGGAGAGGAAAGCCTGGAGGTTTGCCTGCTCGCCCCTGCCGATATCCCGTGGCCGGAACTGGCGTTTCGCAGCGTTGCGCTCTGCCTGGAGCGCTACCTCCGCGATCGCGAGCAATGCCGCTTCGGATTTCACGAGGCTGACCTGTCACCCCTGTAGGACATTACTCGGCCGGACGATAGTCCAGCACGAACGACATGCGAAAGGCTTGTCCACTTGCCCCCGCCGGCAAGGCAACCTTGTCCAGCACGGCCTGCACATCGCTCAGCGCGAGCCTGTCCAATTCGACATGACCGCTGGAACTTGCCAGCACCACCTCAGGAACAGCCAAGCCGTTCCGTTGCACAACATACATGCCGACGCTACCCACCCAGCGATGAGCGTGCGCGGTTGCTCGAGAAATTTGTTCTTGCCGCAGGGCACGGCCAAGACGCAGACGGTATTCGCTCTCCACCTCGGGCGACAAGGCCCGATCTGCCTCTCCTACGCTATCAACAGAGCGCACCTCGACCAGCGTTGCCATTGATTCGGGCCGCCTTGCATCTATTCTTGCCGATTTCGCTCTTACAGCAGGACTAACAAGCGCCTGGCTAGCCAGCCTATTTACAACAGGTTCGGCTACCGGGCGAGAGGTTTCAGCGACGACCTGCCTTCCGATCAGCGCCTCTGGCAGCGCAGGCCGCAACGCTGCGGACAAGCGTAGATCGCCCGCAGTTGGCCTACCGGCAGGAAAATCAAGCCACTCCATGAACAGGCTGGCGACAAACAGGTGAAAAAACAGGGATATGACAAATGCACGGCGCATGCGGCATGGTGCATCGAACCTGCAAAAAAACAAACCCCTGTCGGAATTCCGGACAGGGGTTTTGGCAACGCGCCACCTGATGGCGCATCGAGCAGCTTACTTGCCGAGCTTCTGCGACTCTTCTTCCATCTTGTTCGCGTACATCTTGCCCATGACGGCACCGATAACCAGCACACCGACAATAACGACCAGGCTCATCAAGCCAATATCGCTACCAAACAAAAGTTCCCAAGCCATAAGTTACCTCCCAGTAACAAATAAAAACTACTTTGCCCCTTGCGCCGTCAGACGCAAAGGCTCCTCCGAATCGGCCTGCCACTCACCGTGAAGCCGCCATTGACCAGCCGGATCTTCAATGGAAACAAGCCAACGCCCCACCACCCCTCCTGCCAGCTTGCCGCTGTAGAAGCCCTGCCCTTCGGCCACCATGGCGACCGACTGGTCCTGGCCGGCACGCGTCGGGTGCGCCAGCTTGAGACTCAGTGCCGTGGGCACGGCAACCCCATCGTTTGCCCGAATAAACAGACGCACGTTCTCACCGGAACGCATCACATCGGCCTGCAAGCCCAGGCTGCCCGCCTGGTGCTCGCGCTTCAAGGTCTGGTTCACCGCCAGACCCTGCTTGTAATAGTCATCGGTTACCAGACCGTCGTTGCTGACCACGGCCAGCCAGGCCGTTACCACACCAGCCACCACTACGGCGAACGGGCCGACCATCAAAAGCCAAGGCCAGCGCTGCTTGTACCAGGGTTGAACATCACTACGCAGGGTCATGGTATGGCTCATGTCAGGGCATCAGGAAAGTGGCTTTTTCGTGAACCGCGATCCGGTCGTGGTTCTGCGCCTTGATATCGAAATAAATGGTGTTGGCGCCAGCCTTGCCGGACTCCGGCGGCACCCGTACGACAACGGTTGTTTCGTGGTTTTCGGCGCTCGCCACTTCGACGATACGCTCACCGACGATCTCGATACCATCCATTCCCTCAACCGACAGTGCGTAGCGCTTCGGCTCTTCGGTGGTATTCATAATCTTCAGGTTATAAACGTTCTCGATCCGGCCATCGTCTGCCTCGCGAGCAAGGATCGAGCGATCACGGATAACGTCCACCTTGAGGGGCACCCGGGTTGCCAAAGACCAGACGGAACCGGCAATGATGGCGACCAGGATGGTGGTGTAAAGGACAATGCGCGGGCGCATGATATGCGACAGCACTTCCTGAGCCGAAAAATGCTTCTCCAGCGCATTTTCGGTAGTGTAACGAATCAGCCCGCGCGGCTTGCCAACCTTGTCCATGACCGGATCGCAAGCGTCGATACATGCCCCGCAGCCGATGCACTCGTACTGGATACCCTTGCGGATATCGATGCCAACCGGACAAACCGCCACGCACAAGCCACAGTCGACGCAATCGCCCAAGGCATTGGCATCAACCCCCTTCTTGCGCGCACCGCGCGGTTCGCCGCGTTCCGGGTCATAGGTGATGACCAGGGTATCCGGATCGAACATCACGCCCTGGAAGCGGGCATAAGGACACATGTATTTACAAACCTGCTCGCGCAGGAAGCCGGCCTGCATGTAGCAGAAGCCGCCATAGAAGAACACCCAGAACAGTTCCCAGCCGGAGAGGTCGAAGGGCAAGGCTGCCAGCAATTCGCTCACCGGCGTGAAGTAGGCAACCAGTGTAAAGCCAGTCCAGATCGAGATCAGCAGCCATACCGCGTGCTTGGCCGCTTTCAGCCAGAACTTACGTGCTGTCATCGGCCCCTTGTCGAGTTTCATGCGTGCCGAACGATCACCCTCGATCTTGTTCTCCACCCACATGAATATTTCGGAATAGACCGTTTGTGGACAGGCATAACCGCAGAACAGGCGCCCGGCAACCGCGGTGAACAGGAAAAGTGCGTAAGCAGAAATGATCAGCAGCAAGGCCAGGTAGAACACATCCTGCGGCCACAAGACCAAGCCAAACAAATAGAACTTGCGCTCAACCAAATGCAGCAGAACAGCCTGACGACCATTCCAGTCAAGCCAGGGAGCGCCGTAGAACAAAATCTGGGTGAACCACACCAGTACCCAACGCCAGGTATTCCACCAGCCCTTGACTTCGCGAATATAGATCTTCTTGTGCTTCTCGTAGAACGAGACAGCAGCGGTGGCTGGCTGGGTGGATTTTTCTTTGGTTTCCATCGTGGCTATATCCGTATCGAAATTACGCTGGGTCAGCACCGCTTTGCTGAGCTAAAACGCAATTTTGATACAAATCAGGCAGTACTAATATAGAAAAGCGGGGCGGCCAAACCGCCCCGCTCTGTGCCTTTTACTTGGCGCCCTGGCTCAGGCTGAGCACGTAGGCAGACAACAGGTGAACCTTGGCTTCGCCCAGGAATTCCTTCCAGGCCGGCATCTGGTTCTGACGACCCTTGGTGATGGTCTCGGTGATGGTGGCTTCGGAAGAACCGTACAACCAGACCTTGTCGGTCAGGTTCGGCGCGCCGACAGCGTGCATACCCTTGGCATCCATGCCGTGGCAACCAACGCAACCGGCCGAGGTAAAGGTTTCCTTACCCTTGGCAGCACGGGTAGCATCGTTCGGCAGGCCGGACAGAGAACGGACGTAGTTCGCCACATCCTTGATGGTGTCGCCGCCGAGTTGCTCGTGCGGAGGCATGACGCCCATACGGCCGTTGGAGATGGTTTCCTTGATCTGCTCCGGCTCGCCGCCGTACAGCCAGTCGCTATCGGTCAGGTTCGGGAAGCCCTTGGCGCCACGAGCGTCGGCACCGTGACACTGCATGCAGTAGGTCAGGTACAGGCGCTTGCCCATTTCCATGGCCTGCTTATCGGCCGCAACTGCCTTCAGATCCATGGCCAGGAACTTGTCGAACATCGGCTTGACGACAGCATCCATCTTGTCAACTTCAGCCTTGTGCTGACCAACCGAAGTCCAGCCCAGCATGCCCTTGAAGTTGCCAAGGCCCGGGTACAGGGCGAGATAGACGAACGCGAACACGACGGTAATCACGAACATCCAGCTCCACCACTTCGGCATCGGGTTGTTGTATTCCTCGAGGGTTTCATCCCAGACGTGACCCATGGTCTTGCCCGGCGTGAAAGTCGCCTTGCCCTGAACGATCAGCAGAACCGCACAGGCCAGGATACTGGCCACGACGATTACGACTACGTACAGGTTCCAAAAATCGCTAACGAAATCGCTCATTTGCTTTCCTTTTTTCAGCGCGGATGCGTCGTTTTGGACGACGCATCCTGATCATCATCCCCGGAGAACGGCAACTGGGCAGCCTCTTCAAACCCCTTTTGGCTGCTTCGGCCGTAGGCCCATGCCACAATCGCCAGGAAGCACAGCAAGCCGACGACGGTGACGATGGATCGGAGATCGTTGATGTCCATGGCTATTACTTGACGTTCTTCAGCGCCAGACCCAGGCCCTGCAGGTAGGCAATCAGCACGTCCATTTCGGTCTTTTCGCCGATAGCAGCCTTGGCTCCCTTGATTTCCTCATCGGAATAGGTCGGGATACCGCGAGCCTTGGCATAGCCGCGCATGACCTCCATCTTCTTCTCGATGTCGGCACCGACGGAATCCTTGGCCTTGGTATTGGCCAGGAAGGCAAAAGCCGGCATGTTGGACTCGGGAACCACGTCACGCGGATTCATCAGGTGGGCACGCTGCCATTCGTCGGAGTAACGGCCACCGACACGATGCAGATCCGGGCCGGTACGCTTGGAACCCCACTGGAACGGATGGTCATAGACATATTCGCCGGCAACGGAGAAGTGGCCATAACGCTCGGTTTCAGCACGGAAGGGACGAATCATCTGCGAGTGGCACAGGAAACAGCCCTCGCGGACGTAGATGTCGCGACCGGCCAAACGAACGGCGTCGTAGGGCTTGGTACCTTCAACCGGAGTCGTCGTCGACTTCTGGAAGAACAGCGGAACGATTTCGAGCAGACCGCCCCAAATCACGGTGAGCAGCGTCAGCACAATCAGCAGGCCTACGCTCTTTTCAATTTGCTCATGCTTAAGCATTGTTATCTCTCCCTAATCAGGCGTGATGACCGGCCGGAGCGATCACCGGCACATCCTGGGTCTTGCCGCCAGCAATGGTCTTGAACATGTTGTAAGCCATGATCAGCATGCCAGACAGGAACAGGACACCACCCAGCCAACGGATCGCCCAGAACGGGTAGGAGCCCTTGACGGATTCGACGAAGCTGTAAGCCAGCGTGCCGTCGGCGTTAACCGCACGCCACATCAGACCCTGCATAACACCTGCAATCCACATCGAGGCGATGTACAGAACGGTACCGATGGTGGCGATCCAGAAGTGGGTCGTAACCAGCTTGGTGCTGTACATCTCGGTCTTGCCAAAGAGTTTCGGCAGCAGGTAGTAGATGGAACCGATGGAAACCATGGCCACCCAACCCAGGGCGCCGGAGTGCACGTGGCCAACCGTCCAGTCGGTGTAGTGCGACAGGGCGTTAACCGTCTTGATCGACATCATCGGGCCTTCGAAGGTGGACATACCGTAGAAGGACAGCGAGGTGATCAGGAACTTGAGGATCGGATCGTCGCGCAGCTTATGCCAGG
>CAZDRS010000017.1:0-23687 GCA_964507585.1 uncultured Dechloromonas sp. | reverse complement strand
CGCTGGCCAACCCGACACCGGAAATCATGCCGGAACTGGTCAAGGAAGTCTGCCCGGACGCCATCATCGCGACCGGCCGTTCCGACTACGTGAACCAGGTCAACAACGTGCTGTGCTTCCCCTTCATTTTCCGCGGCGCGCTGGACGTTGGTGCCACGCGCATTACCGAAGAGATGAAGTTGGCCTCCGTGCGCGCCATTGCCGAGCTGGCTGAAGCCGAAGTCACCGACGAAGTCGCCATGGCCTACCCTGGCCACGTGTTGTCCTTCGGCCCGGAATACCTGATTCCGAAACCCTTCGACCCGCGCCTGATCGTCAAGATCGCTCCGGCCGTGGCCCAAGCCGCCATGGATTCCGGCGTCGCCACGCGGCCGATCACCGACTGGGCCGCTTACCGCGCCAAGCTGTCGGAATTCGTCTATCACACCGGCGTCGGCATGCGCGCCATCTTCCAGGCCGCCCGCCAGGCCAAGGGCAAGCGCATCATCTACACCGAGGGCGAGGAAGAGCGCGTGCTGCGTGCCGTGCAGATCGTCGTCGAGGAAAAGTTCGCCCGCCCGATCCTGATCGGTCGTCCGGACATCATCGAACACCGCCTGGTGAAGGCCAACCTGCGCATCAAGCCGGGCGTCGATTTCGACATCGTCAATCCCGAGTCCGATGAGCGCTACCGCGAATGCTGGCAGGCTTACCACAAGCTGATGTCGCGTCGCGGCGTCACGCCGGCTATCGCCAAGGAAGCCATGCGCCGCAAGCCGACCGTGATCGGCGCCATGCTGCTCCAACTGGGCTACGCCGATGGCCTGATCTGCGGCACCACCGGCCAGTACAGCCATCACCTCGGCGTCATTCAGAACATCATCGGCAAGCGTGCCGGCGTCAATACGCTGGCTGCCATGAACTACCTGATGCTGCCGGGTCGTTCGATGTTCATCTGCGATACGCACGTCAATGAAAACCCGGATGCCCAGCAGATCGCCGAAATGACCTTGATGGCGGCCGAGCAGGTCAAGCGCTTCGGCATGCAGCCGAAGATCGCCCTGCTGTCGCATTCCAACTTCGGTTCCAGCAGTTCGGAATCGGCACGCAAGATGAGCGTTGCCGCTGGCCTGGTTAGCGCCATGTCGGCCGGCGAACTGGAAGTTGACGGCGAAATGCATGGCGATTCGGCGCTGAACGAGAATGTTCGCCGCGAAGCCAATCCGGATTCCCCGCTCAAGGGCGAAGCCAACCTGATGATCATGCCGAACATCGACGCCGCCAACATCAGCTACAACCTGCTGAAGATGACGGCCGGCGAAGGCGTGACCATTGGCCCCGTCCTGCTCGGCGCCGCCCGTCCAGTACATGTGCTGACCTCGACCGCCACCGTGCGCCGCCTGGTCAACATGACGGCCCTGGCAGTCGTGGAGTCGATGGAGCGCTGATTCGCCGTCGGCTAGCCAACCAAAAGCCGCCGAAATTTTCGGCGGCTTTTTTTACGTCTGTCGGGCGGAAATCAGTCGGCCAGTGCGTTCAACAATTTGCCGTGGATGCCGCCGAAGCCGCCGTTGCTCATCACCAGGATGTGATCGCCCGGTTGCGCGGCAAGCGCGACCTGGTCGACCAGGCGGTCGAGATTGTCCTCGACGATGGCGCGCTCGCCCATCGGCGCTAGTGCCTCGCGGGCATCCCAGCCCAGATTGGCGGCGTAGCAGAAGGCGGTGTCGACTTCACGCAGGCTGTCCGGCAATTGCGACTTCATGGTGCCCAGCTTCATCGTGTTGGAACGCGGTTCGAGCACGGCCAGGATGCGGCCGCGGCCGATCTTGCGGCGCAGCCCGGCTACCGTCGTGGCAATGGCGGTCGGGTGGTGGGCGAAGTCGTCGTAGACCGTGATGCCGCGCACCTCGCCGCGCACTTCCATGCGTCGCTTGACGTTCTCGAAGCGCGACAGGGCATCCAGGCCCTGGGCCAGCGGCACGCCGACATGGCGGGCGGCGAGCAGGGCGGCGCAGGCGTTGGCGCGGTTGTGCTCACCGGACAACTTCCAGCGGCTGCGGCCAATCAGGCCCTCCGGCCCGTAGAGCGCCAGCTCGCCGCGGGCATCGTCGCCAGTGACGCGATAACCGTTCGGATCGTTGAAGCGCTCGACCGGCGTCCAGCAACCGCGTTGCAGTACGCGTTCCAGGCTGGCTTCGCCAGCATTCGAGACAATCAGGCCGGACTGCGGCAGGGTGCGCACGAGGTGGTGAAATTGCGTTTCGATGGCTGCCAGATCGGAGAAGATATCGGCATGATCGAATTCAAGGTTGTTAAGAACCACGGTGCGCGGCTTGTAGTGCACGAATTTCGAACGCTTGTCGCAGAAAGCCGTGTCGTATTCGTCAGCCTCGATCACGAAGAACGGCGTGTCGCCGAGGCGGGCCGAGACGCCGAAGTTCATCGGTACGCCGCCGATCAGGAAGCCGGGTGCCATGTTGGCATCTTCCAGTATCCAGGCCAGCATCGAGCTGGTCGTCGTCTTGCCGTGCGTGCCGGCCACGCCGAGCACCCAGCGGCCCTGCAGCACGTTCTCGGCCAGCCATTGCGGCCCCGAAACGTAGGGCTGGCCCTGGTCAAGGATGGCTTCAAGCAATGGGTTGCCGCGCGAAATGGCGTTGCCGATTACGTACACATCCGCCTTGAGCGCCAGTTGGGCGGTATCGAAGCCTTCGATCAGTTCGATCCCGGCGCCGCGCAGTTGGTCGCTCATCGGCGGGTAAACGTTGGCGTCGCAACCGGTAACCTTGTGCCCGGCATCGACTGCCAGTTGTGCGACGCCGCCCATGAAGGTGCCGCAGATGCCCAGAATATGAATGTGCATGTCACATAGACCCGTTAGAATGGGGGCGATTCTACCTTGATCGCGTTCCCATGACCCGCCATGAAAGGCAGCGCCCGGGTTTCGGCACTCGGGCCAGCATCGCCAGCGCCGCCGCCCGCCTGATGGCCGAAGACGGCATTACCGATTTCCACCTCGCCAAGCGCAAGGCGGCTCGCCAGTTGGGTTTGCCCGAGCACACGGCTTTCCCCGATAACGCCGAAGTCGAGGCCGAGTTGCGTGCCTATCGCAGCCTGTACCAGGGCGAGGAGCACGAAGAATTGCTGCATGCCCTGCGCCAGACTGCGCTCGACCTGCTCGAATTACTGGCCCCCTTCAATCCTTATCTGACCGGTTCGGTGCTCGACGGAACGGCCGGCGAGCATTCGCGCATCGATATCCTGTTGTTTGCCGACAGCGCAAAGGAAGTCGAGATTTTCCTGCTCAATCGCGGTATCGATGTCGAGCATGCCGATCCGCGCAATGAGCGCGTCGAGGCGGTATTGGTCATGGAAACGGACACGGCAGACGCCAATCTTGTTATCATGCCGCCCCATCTCGAACGGGTGAGCCTGAAATTCCGCGATGGCCGTCCGCGTGAACGCATCCGTGCCGATGCGCTGAGGGCCTTGATTTCGGAGTAAGCTGGACAAAATGCTGCGATTTGCGGCAAACTTGCAGCCATGACGAAGCGAAAATCCACTTCCAAGTCAGCCGAAAAGCCCCGTATCCTGGTGTTGCACGGCCCCAACCTGAACCTGTTGGGGACGCGTGAGCCTGAGCATTATGGCCGCGTGACCCTCTCCGACATCAACATGAGCCTGGCTCGCATGGCCGAAGGCGCCGGTGTCGACCTGGAGTCCTTCCAGAGCAATCACGAAGGGGCATTGATCGAACGCATCCACGCTGCCCGCGAGCAGGGGGTGCGCGCCATCATCATCAATCCGGCGGCCTACACGCATACCAGCGTCGCCTTGCGCGACGCGTTGGCGGCGGTGGCCATTCCCTTCGTCGAAGTGCACCTGTCCAATGTGCACGCCCGGGAGCCTTTCCGGCATCACTCGTATTTTTCCGACCTGGCCATCGGCGTTATCTGCGGCCTGGGTCACGAGGGCTACCTGCTTGCCCTCGAATACCTGCTTAACAAGCTTAATATCGACTAGTCCGGCTGCGGCCGGCTGCTTGCGTCCAACGGGCGCAATGAAAAGGAGTATTTCATGGATCTGCGCAAACTGAAGAAACTCATCGACCTCGTTCAGGAGTCGGGTATTTCCGAGCTGGAAGTAACCGAAGGCGAGGAGAAGGTGCGTATCGCCAAGCATTACGGTGGCGTGGCTGCCCCGATGCAGCAATACATGGTGCCGGCCGCCATGCCGGTTGCCGGTGCGGCACCGGCTGCGTCGTCGGTCAATCTGGACGACGAGGACGACATGCCGGAAGGCCACGTCGTCAAGTCGCCGATGGTCGGTACCTTCTATCGTTCCCCGTCGCCGGG
Organism: uncultured Dechloromonas sp.; assembly: GCA_964507585.1. GTDB lineage: Bacteria > Pseudomonadota > Gammaproteobacteria > Burkholderiales > Rhodocyclaceae > Azonexus. Next base: position 19,350 of record CAZDRS010000017.1, on the reverse strand, counting down.
CGCCGATGCCTTCGTGCAGGTCGGCCAGACCGTCAAGCAGGGCGAGACGCTGTGCATCATCGAAGCCATGAAGCTGCTCAACGAAATCGAAGCCGACGCTTCCGGCGTCATCAAGGCCATCCTCGTCGATAACGGCGAGCCGGTCGAATTCGGCGAACCGCTGTTCGTGATCGGCTGAGCAGCCCATCATGTTTGAAAAAGTCCTCATTGCGAACCGGGGGGAAATCGCCCTCCGCGTCCAGCGCGCCTGCCGCGAACTGGGCATCAAGACCGTGGTTGTCCATTCCGAAGCCGATCGTGACGCCAAGTACGTCAAGTTGGCTGATGAATCGGTCTGTATCGGCCCGGCTGCCTCGTCGGCCAGCTACCTGAACATCCCGGCGATCATTTCGGCTGCCGAAGTGACCGATGCCCAGGCCATCCACCCGGGCTACGGCTTCCTGTCCGAAAACGCCGATTTTGCCGAGCGCGTCGAAACCTCCGGCTTCGTCTTCATCGGCCCGAAGGCCGAGACGATTCGCCTGATGGGCGACAAGGTGTCGGCCAAGGACGCCATGAAGGCGGCCGGCGTGCCTTGCGTGCCGGGTTCCGACGGCGCCCTGCCGGAAGACCCCAAGGAAATCGTCAAGATCGCCCGCGCTGTCGGCTATCCGGTGATCATCAAGGCGGCAGGCGGCGGCGGTGGCCGCGGCATGCGCGTCGTGCATACCGAGGCGGCGCTGGTCAATGCCGTGGCGATGACGCGCCAGGAAGCCGGCCAGTTCTTCGGCAATCCGGCCGTTTACATGGAAAAATTCCTGGAAAACCCGCGTCACGTGGAAATCCAGGTGCTGGCCGACGAGTTCAAGAACGCCATCTACCTCGGCGAACGTGACTGCTCCATGCAGCGCCGCCACCAGAAGGTGATCGAGGAAGCGCCGGCACCGCACATTCCGGCCCGCCTGATCTCGCGCATCGGCGAGCGTTGTGCCGAAGCCTGCCGCAAGATCGGCTACCGTGGAGCCGGTACCTTCGAGTTCCTGTACGAAAACGGCGAGTTCTACTTCATCGAGATGAACACCCGCGTCCAGGTCGAGCACCCGGTTTCGGAAATGATCACCGGCGTCGATATCGTGCAGGAACAGATTCGCGTCGCAGCCGGCGAGAAGCTGCGCTACAAGCAGAAGGACATCGTGTTCCGCGGTCATGCCATCGAATGTCGCATCAACGCCGAAGATCCCTTCACGTTCGTGCCATCTCCAGGCAACATCGAGTTCTATCACCCGCCGGGCGGCCCCGGTATCCGCGTCGATTCGCATATCTACCAGGGCTATCGCGTGCCGCCGCATTACGACTCGATGGTCGCCAAGGTCATTTCCTACGGTGATACCCGCGAGCAAGCCATTCGTCGCATGCGTATCGCACTGTCGGAAATGAGCATCCAGGGCATCAAGACCAATATTCCGCTACACCAGGAGCTGATGCAGGACGCCCGTTTCATCGAAGGCGGCACCAGCATTCACTATCTGGAGCACAAGCTGGCCGACAAGAGCGAGGTCAAGGCGTAAGCCATGGCCTGGCGCAATATCTGTTTCCTGACCGACGCGTCGCATGCCGAGCCGCTGTGCGATGCCCTGCTCGAGGCCGGTGCGCTGTCGGCCTGTATCGAGGATGCCGACGCCGGCACGCCCGACGAGCAGCCGCAGTTCGGCGAGCCGGGCTCGGTCAATACGCCGGGCTGGCAGCATTCCAAGATCGTCGTGCTGCTCGAACCGGATGCCGATATCGATGCGGTGCTCGGCGAGGCGGCGGGTGCCATCGGTTTGCCCGAAGTGCCTGCCTACACCGTCGAGGATGTGGCGGAACAGAACTGGGTGCAATTGACCCAGTCGCAGTTCGACCCGATCCGCGTCTCGGAGCGTTTGTGGATCGTGCCGTCCTGGCATGAATCCCCCGATCCGAAGGCGATCAACCTGATTCTCGACCCCGGCATGGCCTTCGGTACGGGGTCACACCCGACTACCCGGCTGTGCCTGGAGTGGCTGGAGCGCAATGTCGGCGCCGGTTGTTCCGTGCTCGACTATGGCTGCGGCTCCGGCATCCTGGCCATTGCCGCTGCCCGCTTGGGCGCAGGCCATGTGGCGGGTGTGGACATCGATCCGCAAGCCGTCGAGGCGGCCAATGCCAATGCCGAGCGCAATGGCGTCACGGCGTTGTTTGCCGATTCGGCGACGCCGGTGGCTGGCGAATACGACGTGGTGGTCGCCAACATCCTGTCGAATCCGTTGCGCGTGCTGGCTCCGGCTATCTGTGCCCATGTCCGTTCCGGCGGTCGCCTGGCGCTGTCCGGCATCCTGCGTGAGCAGGCCGACGAAATCATTGCCATCTACGCCCAGTGGCTACCCTTGCAGGTGGCCGATGTGCGCGAGGATTGGGTATGTCTGGCGGGAACGAAACCCTGATGCGCACCCGTTGCCCGGAATGCGCCACCGTATTCCGGGTGACTTCCGAGCAGCTGCGGCAGAAAGCTGGCAAGGTGCGCTGCGGGCACTGCCAGGCCGTCTTCAACGCCTTCGATCATTGGCTGGCCGAGAGCCATGATGAAACGCCGGTAGGGTCTCCGATGGCTGAAGTTGCAGCCATCGAGCAGGAAGCGGCACCGATTTCCAGCAAACCAGCAGCGTCTGCGCCGGCTGTCGAGGCAGAGCAGTTCGACCCGGCGGCGACGATCGTCGTGGGGGGCGACTGGCAGCCAGAGGAAGAGTTTCCCGGGGCGCCGCCACCGCTCGAATCGCCTGAGCCTGTTGATTGGCCGGTTGCCGAGCCGCCTGCTGTAGTCATCCCCCCGGTCGAAACTGAGCCGGAGGTTGTTGCGGAGGTAGCCAGCCGCGATGTTCCGGCGGCTTTCGATGCCGGTGAAACCCTGGTCGCCACGCCAGCGGATCGCATCCCGCTTTACACCGGTGAGCCGCCTGCCTTGCTGGCAACTGCCGACGATGCTGCCGAAACCCCGGAGCAATCGGCCCAGGCAGCACGCGAGGCCGGCCTGGTGGCAGCACGCGAGTTGGCCGATTCCAGTGCCTACAACCGTTGGGCAGCCGGAACGCTGGCCAGCGATGGACGCGGCGTTTTCGACGCCGAGGAGCCGCGGCGGCCGCGCTGGCCTTTTGTCGTTGTCGGCATCCTGTTGTTCATCACGCTGGCTGCGCAAATGGCACATCATTTCCGCAGCGAACTGGTCATGCGCCTGCCGTCGCTGGGGGTGGTCTACGCGGCCTTGGGCATCGCCATTCCGCTGCCGCGCAATCCGGCCCTGGTTTCCATCGAGACCTCCGATCTGCAATCCGACAATGCGCGCGGCCTGTTCGTGCTGCAGGCCACGCTGAAAAATCGCGCTGCCTACGCCCAGGCCTGGCCGGCGCTCGAACTCAGCCTGACCGATACCAACGACACCGTGGTTGCCCGCCGGGTCATGTATGCCGCCGAATACCTGCCGCCCGGTACGACTACCGATGCCTTTCCACCCAACGTCGATATCGCCGTTCGCCTGTGGATCGAGGCCAAGGAACTCGGTGCTTCCGGCTATCGCCTTTACATTTTCTATCCCTGATTCGACATGACGACATTGATCTGCGGCTCGCTGGCCTTCGACAACATCATGGTCTTCCCCGACCGCTTCAAGAACCACATCCTGCCCGAGCAGATTCACATTCTGAACGTAGCCTTCCTGGTGCCGGAAATGCGCCGGGAGTTTGGCGGTTGTGCCGGCAACATTGCCTACAACCTGATGCTGCTGGGCGGTGACGCAACCATCATGGCGACAGTAGGCGACGATGCGGTGCCTTATCTGGATCGCCTGGACAAGCTGGGCCTGACCCGCGCCCACGTGCGCAAGGTGCCGGGTAGCTTCACAGCCCAGGCCTTCATCACCACCGATCTCGACGACAACCAGATTACGGCTTTCCATCCGGGCGCCATGAGTTTTTCGCACCTGAACAAGGTTGAAAAGGCTGGTGCCAAGCTCGGTATCGTTGCTCCGGACGGCCGCGAGGGCATGATGCAGCACGCCCGCGACTTCGCCGCAGCCGGCGTGCCCTTCATCTTCGATCCGGGCCAGGGCATGCCGATGTTCAACGGCGACGAATTGCTCGATTTCATGCGCCTGGCTGATTTCGCCTGCTTCAACGATTACGAGGCCAAGCTGCTGTGTGACCGTACCGGCCGCAGCCTGGAGCAACTGGCCGGCGAGGTGAAGGCCCTGATCGTGACGCGCGGGGGCGAGGGTTCCGAAATCTACGCCGACGGTCGTCGCTACGATATTCCTTGCGTTCAGGCGGAGGAAATCCTCGATCCGACCGGCTGCGGCGATGCCTATCGTTCCGGCCTGCTCTACGGCATCGCCAACGGCTACGACTGGGAAAAGACCGGTCGCCTGGCTGCGGTGATGGGGGCCATCAAGATCGCCAGCCGGGGCGGCCAGAACCATCAGCCGAGCCGGGAGGAAATCGGCGAGCGCTACCGCAAGGCTTTCGGTTCCCTGCCCTGGTAATCGCAGACTGAAATACAGTCGTCATCTGCAGGCAACTGTGGCGTAACAACGGTGATCCAGACTTGTTCTCCAGGAATACAAGGAGAACAAGATGGAGCACATTCAGAAAGTTGCCGGACGTAGCCGGCCGGAAAAGAAAAGCCTGGCCGTCGGCCTGGCCTGCGGGCATAACGAGATTATTGATGCGCAGCGCCTGCGTTACCGCGTGTTTGCCGGTGAGATGGGTGCCAATCTGCCGAGCCGGACGCCCGGCGTCGATCACGACATTTATGATCCGTATTGCGAGCACCTGGTCGTGCGCGATACGCAGAGCGGCGAGGTGGTCGGCACCTACCGCATCCTGTCGCCGGACAACGCCCGCCAGATCGGCTATTACTCGGAAAACGAGTTCGACCTGACCCGCCTGCTGCACCTGCGGCCGCGCCTGGTCGAGATCGGCCGTTCCTGTGTGCATCCCGATTACCGTACCGGTGCGACCATTACCCTGCTCTGGTCGGGCTTGGCGCAATACATGGTCGAGCGTGGCTACGACTATCTGATGGGCTGCGCCTCGATCAGCATGGCCGATGGCGGGCATGCTGCCGCCAGTCTGTATAATCGCCTGGCTGCCGATCACCTCGGGCCGCAGGAGTATCGCGTCTTTCCGCGCTGCCCGCTGCCCCTGGCTGCGCTGCAGCAGGATCGCCCGGCCGAGGTGCCGCCGCTGATCAAGGGCTACCTGCGTGCCGGGGCCTGGATTTGCGGTGAACCGGCCTGGGATCCCGATTTCAATACGGCCGACCTGCCCATCCTGATGCCGATGGCCAAGGTCTCCGGTCGCTACGCCAAGCACTACCTCGGACAAGAAGCCTGAAGCAGACCACTTCCCTCATTCGCGCCTACCGTTACCTGCGACTGGCCCTGCTGATTGTTTGCGGGGCCGTCGTTGCGTTGACCTTGTTCCGCCTGTGCGGCGATCGGCGGCGCCTGTTGCTCAAGCAGACGTGGTCGGCTGCCTTGCTCGATGCATTGGGGGTCGAACTCGAAGCTGATCTCACGCATGCCTTGCCCGGCACCTTGCTGGTTGCCAACCACATTTCGTGGATCGACATTTTCGTCATCAATGCGGCCCTGCCTTCTGCCTTCGTGTCGAAGGAGGAAGTTCGCCACTGGCCGGTCATCGGCTGGCTTGCGGCCAGGAACGACACGGTTTTCCTGCGCCGTGGCAGTCGTGGGCATGCCCGGGTGATCAATGCGCAGATTGCCGAGTTGCTTGGGCGGGGCAAGCACGTCGCGGTTTTTCCGGAAGGAACGACGACCGATGGGCGCAGCCTGCTGCATTTCCATGCCGCCCTGCTGCAACCGGCGCTGGCTGCCGGCCGCCCGGTGTTGCCGGTGGCGATTTCCTACTGGGAAGTCGACGGCCAGCGCAGCCTAGCGCCGCGTTACGACGGGGATATCTCGCTGGGCCAATGTACGCAGGCCATTCTGGGCCGCAAGCGGCTGATCGCCCGCCTGGTGACAACCCCGTTGCGAGGTCAGAATGGTGAGGATCGCCGCATCGTTGCGGCGCAGGCCCGCGAGGCTATCGCTTTAGCGGCAGGGCTTCCGTTGGCGAGCAATCCACCTGAAACACCTGGCGATCTTCCAGGCGAACCGCTGTCAGGTGACCACCCCACAGGCAGCCCGAGTCGAGTGCCAGCAACTTCGGCGTGATCTTCAGGCCGAGGGCCGACCAGTGGCCGGTGACCAGTACCGAATCGGCGTGCTGGCGGTTCGGCAGGTCGAACCACGGCAGGTGGTCGGCCGGGGCATTGGATAGCTTGCCCTTGGCCTTGAATTCCATGATGCCGTCGCGGGTGCAGAAACGCATTCGGGTCATTGCATTGACGATGACGCGCAGGCGGGCCCAGCCGGTCAAATCGTCCGACCAGCCGGCCGGTTCGCTGCCCCACAGGTTGAGCACGAATTCACGGAAATTTGGCCCCTGCAAGGCGGCCTCGACTTCCCGGGCCAGTTCGCGCGCTTTGGCTGCCGTCCATTGCGGGAGCAGGCCGGCATGCACCAGGCAATACTCGCCTTCGGTGTGGCACAGCGGCTGCTGGCGCAGCCAATCGAGCAGTTCGGCACAATCCGGTGCATCGAAGATGTCCTGCAGCGTGTCATCCTTGCCGCGGAACTTGGCACCGCCTTCGGCAACCATCAGCAGGTACAGGTCGTGGTTGCCCAGCACCGTCGTCGCTGCCGGGCCGAGCGACTTGATCAGACGCAGCGTTTCCAGCGACTTGGGGCCGCGATTGACCAGGTCGCCGACCAGCCACAGGCGATCGCAGTTCGGGTCGAAGGCGCACACCGCCAGCAGTCGTTGCAGCGAGTCGTAACAACCCTGGATATCGCCGATGGCGTAGGTGGCCATTTCTAGCTATTAGCTGTTAGATGTTAGTTGTTAGCGAGTGGCAACTCATTCCACCGTGACTGATTTGGCCAGGTTGCGTGGCTTGTCGACATCGGTGCCTTTGACCAAGGCGGCGTGATACGACAAGAGTTGCAGCGGAATGACGTGCAGGATGGGCGACAGCTCGCCGTAGTGTTCCGGCAGGCGCAGGATGTGTACGCCTTCCGATTCGGGGATTTCGGAGTCGGCATCGGCGAAGACGTACAGTTCGCCGCCGCGGGCCTGAACTTCCTTGAGGTTGGACTTTAGTTTGTCGAGCAACTGGTCGTTGGGGGCGACCGAAATGACCGGCATGTTGGCATCGACCAGGGCCAGCGGGCCATGCTTGAGTTCGCCGGCCGGATAGGCTTCGGCATGGATGTAGGAGATTTCCTTGAGCTTCAGGGCCCCTTCAAGGGCGATCGGGTAGTGGCGGCCGCGGCCGAGGAACAGGGCATGCTGCTTGTCGGCGAAGCGCTTGGCCCAGACTTCGATTTCGTCCTCCAGTTCGAGCACCTTGTGCACTGCGACGGGCAGGTGGCGCAACCGGTCGATGAAGGCAACCTCCTGCTCCTGGTTAAGGCGGTGCTTGACCTTGGCCATCACCAAGGTGAGCAGGAACAGCGCAGCCAGTTGGGTGGTGAAGGCCTTGGTCGAGGCGACACCGATTTCCGGGCCGGCACGGGTGATGAAACGCAGCGCACATTCGCGGACGATGGCCGATTCCGGTACGTTGCAGATGGCCAGGGTTTTCATTTGGCCGAGCGATTTGGCGTGACGCAATGCGGCCAGCGTATCGGCCGTTTCGCCAGACTGCGAAATGGCAACCACCAGTTGGCGCGGGTTGGCGACCGAACTGCGGTAGCGGTATTCGCTGGCGATTTCGACCGTGCACGGCACGCCGGCAATCGCTTCCAGCCAGTAGCGGGCAGTGTAGCCGGAGTGGCTGCTGGTGCCGCAGGCCAGGATCAGGATATGGTCGACATCGTCGAGCAACTTGCCGGCTTCGGCGCCGAAGATGCCGGGTTGTATGGTTTTGCTGCCACCGACGATTTCCAGCGTGTTGGCCAAGGCTTCCGGCTGCTCGAAGATTTCCTTCTGCATGTAGTGCCGGTAGGTGCCGAGCTCGACTGCAGCGGCAGAGAGTTGCGAGACGTGAACCGGACGATCGACCGGTGTGCCGTCGAGGCGGGTGATTGTCACTTTGTCGGCGCTGAGTTCGGCGATGTCGCCGTTCTCCAGGTAGACCATGTTGCGGGTGACCTGGAGCAGGGCCGAGGCATCCGAGGCAGCATAGTTGCCGCTATCGGAAACACCGAGCAACAGCGGCGAGCCTTCGCGGGCGACGATGATCTTGCCCGGCTGGGTGTGGTCGATGACGGCAATCGCGTAGGCACCGACCAGGCGCTGGCAGGCGAGGCGAACCGCCTTGAACAGGTCGGGTTCGTTCTTCAGCGTGGCCTGCACCAAGTGGGCGATGCTCTCGGTGTCAGTGTCCGAGGTGAACACGTAGCCTTGCGCCGACAACTCGCTGCGCAGGCTTTCGTAGTTCTCGATGATGCCGTTGTGGACGACGGCGATGCTGCCGGAGATGTGCGGGTGCGCATTGCGTTCGCAGGGCACGCCGTGCGTTGCCCAGCGGGTATGAGCAATGCCGGTGACTGCGTGCGTGCTGGCCGAAGCGGCTTCCAGTTCGGCGACACGGCCGACCGAGCGGACGCGCTCAATACCGTCGTTGCCGATGACGGCCAGACCGGCGGAATCATAGCCGCGGTATTCGAGTTTCTTCAGGCCCTCGACTAGGACGGGAACGATGTTCTTGCCGGCTGCTGCCGCGACGATGCCACACATGATAGTCGTTAGTTTCTAGTAGTTAGTGGTTAGAGAGGAAGGCTAGCAACTAATGACTAGCGACTAGATACTGTAATACTCGCGATACCAGGCTACGAATTTGCCGACGCCTTCTTCAACGCTGGTGCCGGGAACGAAGCCCACCCAATCGTTGAGTAGGTCGGTATTGGCATAGGTGGCCGGCACATCGCCGTCCTGCAGTGGCAGCAGGCGCTTTTCAGCCCGCATGCCGAGGGCATTTTCGATGGCGCCGATGAAGTCGAGCAACTGTACCGGGTTGTTGTTGCCGATATTGAAGACGCGGTAGGGCGCGTTGCTGGTTGCCGGGTCGGCGGCGATGGCGTCGTATTCCGGGTTGGCGGCCGCGTTGCGATCCATGACGCGAATCACGCCTTCGACAATGTCGTCGATGTAGGTGAAATCACGCTTCATGTTGCCGTGGTTGAAGACGTCGATCGGCCGGCCTTCGAGGATGGCCTTGGTGAACAGGAAGAGCGCCATGTCCGGCCGGCCCCACGGGCCATAGACCGTGAAGAAGCGCAGGCCGGTGGTCGGCAGGCCGTAGAGGTGGCTGTAGGTATGGGCCATCAGTTCGTTGGCCTTCTTGGTCGCCGCGTACAGGCTGACCGGGTGGTCGACGCTGTCGTGCTCGGAGAAAGGCATCTTGGTGTTGCCGCCGTAGACGCTGGAGCTGGAGGCGTAGACCAGGTGCTGCACCTTGTGGTGGCGGCAGCCTTCGAGGATGTTGATGAAGCCGACCAGATTGCTGTCCACGTAAGCGTGCGGGTTCTGGATCGAGTAGCGCACACCGGCCTGGGCGGCGAGATGGATGACCTTGTCGAACTTTTCCTCGGCAAACAGCTTCTCCATTCCGGCGCGGTCGCCGACGTCGAGCTTGACGAAGCGGAAGCCGGGCAGGGCAGTCAGGCGCTTCAGGCGGTTTTCCTTCAGCGAAACCTCGTAGTAATCATTGAGGTTATCGAGGCCAACGACTTCGTCGCCGCGCGCCAGCAGGCGCAGGGAAGTGGTCATGCCAATGAAGCCGGCGGCACCGGTAACGAGTATTTTCACGAAACTACCTCGAAGAATGGATCAAGTGATTTTACCGCAGCGCAGCATCCGATTTCTGGCGCTCCAGCATCTTGGCATATTTAACAAAGCTGTTCATGCAGCCGATGGCAATGTGGATCAGCCCAGGCAGTCCATCGCGGAAGCCCTGGCGGATCAGGTAGAACTTGATGAAACGGACGATGGGGCTGAAGGCGATGCGGCCGAGTGAGGCACGTTTACCAGCCTGCAGAGCCATGTCAGCCGCCAGCGTGGTGTAGCGATTCTGTTTGGTCAGGTAGGTGGCCAGGGTTTCCGCCGAGTCGTGCAGCAGGTCGCCTGGCAAGGTACCGACGGTGCCGCTGGCGACGACTTTTTCGTGCACCGCATCGTCCGACCAGTGGGCCTGCCGGCGGTCGAACAGGCGTAGCGACCAGTCAGGGTAGCCTTCGCCGTACTTCAGGTAGCGGCCCAGGAAGCAGTTGCAGCGAGCGAAGCGGTAGGCGCCATTGACTGGCTGGGCGAGGGTGTCTTCGATGGCGGCTTGTAGTTCCGGCGTGACGCGCTCGTCGGCATCGAGGCAGAGTACCCAGTCATGCCGGGCGGCATTGACTGCGAACTGCTTCTGCGGCCCGAAGCCGAGCCAGGCTTGGTCGATCACCCGGGCGCCATAACGCTCGGCCAGAGCCTGCGTGCCATCGCTGCTGCCCGAGTCGACGATGACGATCTCGTCGGCAAAATGCACGCTCTGCAGGCAGGCTTCCAACTGCGTGGCGGCATTGAGCGTGATGATCGCAACGGAAAACGGCTGGCGCGTGACGGGCATTTATAATTGCGGTTTCGAAAGTTGTGATTTTATCCGCCGATGCGTATTTTGCTCGTGAAAACTTCCTCGCTCGGCGACGTCATCCACAACCTGCCCGTGGTCAGTGACATTAGCCGCCATTTTCCCGATGCCGAGATCGATTGGTGCGTCGAGGACGGCTTTGCCAGCATTCCGCGCCTGCATCCGGCTGTCCATGAGGTGATTCCCGTGGCGATTCGTCGCTGGCGGAAATCCCTTCTGAAGGCACCAACCTGGCGGGAAATCGCTGCATTTCGCCAGCAGATAGCTGCCCGGCGCTACGACGCCATCGTCGATACGCAAGGGCTGCTGAAGAGTGCGCTACTCGCTCGTCAGGCACACGGCCCGCATTTGGGTTATGCCGCCGATTCGATCCGTGAGCCGATGGCAGCCCGTTTCTACGACCGCTGCTTCCATGTATCACGCGAGTTGCATGCGGTCGTACGCAATCGTCGTCTGGCGGCGGCAGCCCTGGGCTATGTTGCGGATGGCGACGCGGATTATGGAATCGAGACCGCACCTGGTACTTTTACCTGGCTGCCGCATCGCCCCTACGTCGTTTTCCTGACGGCGACCAGTCGCGACGACAAGTTGTGGCCGGAGGCAAACTGGCTGGCTCTCGGCAAGCGCCTGAACAGCCTTGGCTTCAGTGCCGTTTTGCCCGGTGGTAGCGCTGTCGAGCGCGAGCGGGCCGGGCGCCTTGCCGGGCAGATTCCGGGGGCGATTGCTGCGCCGCCAATGAGCATTCCAGAACTGGCTTCCCTGCTCGCCGGTGCCCGGGCTGCGGTGGGGGTCGATACCGGCTTGACCCATCTGGCCGTGGCGCTGAAAATTCCGACGGTGGCGCTCTATGTCGCCACCGACCCCGGGCTGACCGGGGTTCTCGGTGCGGGTTTTCATCGTAACCTGGGTGGCAAGGCGCAGACTCCGGGCGTCGAGAGCGTGCTCGGCGAGTTGCAGGCGGTGCTGGCCTGATGGTGCGCCTGGCCTACTCGTTGCTGCTTTACCTGATCACGCCGCTGATCTGGCTGCGCCTGCTGGGGCGCGGCCGCAAGCAGCCGGCGTATTTGCAAAACCTCGGCGAACGCTATGGTTTCTATCGCCAGTCGGTACCGTCCCGGCTGATCTGGGTGCACGCGGTATCAGTCGGCGAGACGCGGGCGGCGCAACCGCTGATCGAGGGGCTGTTGGCCCGTTGGCCGGATCATCGCATCCTGCTCACCGGCATGACGCCGACCGGGCGGGAAACCGGTCGCGAGGTGTGTGGCGAGCGGGTGCTCCAGGTCTATTTGCCTTACGATTATCCGGGCGCTGTCGGGCGCTTCTTCCGTCATTTCAGGCCGGCCTTCGGCGTGCTGATGGAAACGGAAATCTGGCCGAATCTGCTGGGTGCTAGTAAGCGGGCCGGGGTGCCGGTGTTCCTGGCCAATGCCCGTTTGTCGGCTCGCTCGGCCCGGGGTTACGGTCGTTTTCGTAGACTGGTCGGCCCGGCTTTCTCTGCCTTGTCCGGTGTCGCAGCGCAGACGGCTGGCGACGCCGAGCGCCTGTCGGCCCTTGGGGCACGGGTTGTCGAGGTGTGCGGCAACCTGAAATTCGATGTCCGGCCATCGGCCGACAAGATTGAGATCGGCCGGCAATGGCGGCAGGCCCTCGGCGACCGGCCGGTCTGGCTGGCCGCCAGTACGCGTGAGGGCGAGGAGGGCCTGGTGCTTGAAGCCTGGCGCCGCATCGCCATCCCCGGTGCTTTGCTGGTGCTGGTGCCGCGCCATCCCCAGCGTTTCGATGAAGTGGCTGCCCTGTTGCAGCAGCAGGGTTTGCGCTCGGCGCGGCGCAGTCTGGGTTTGCCGGCGGCCGATACCGAGGTCTGGTTGGGCGACAGCATGGGCGAGATGGCGGCTTATTTCAGCCTGGCTGATCTGGCCTTTATCGGCGGTAGTTTATTGCCGCTCGGCGGGCAAAACCTGATCGAGGCGGCAGCTTGCGGCTGTCCGGTATTGGTGGGGCCGCATACCTTCAATTTCCTGCAGGCGACCGAGGATGCCATTGCGGCAGGTGCCGCTCTGCGGGTGGCCAATGCCGACGAACTGGGGGGGCAGGTCAATGCGCTGCTGCACGATGGCGAGCGGCTTGCCGACATGCGCCGGGCTGCTGGCCGGTTCGCCAGCGCCCACCAGGGCGCGGCGGAGCGGATGCTGGAGCTTATCGAACGGTGGACGGGTCGAGCAGGGCGTTGATCTGCGCCACGTCCTCGTCGCCCAGGGCGCCGGTAGCCGACTTCAGGCGCAATTGCGCCATCAGCGTATCGAGCGTGGCCTTGGCTAGGTCGCGGCGGGTGACGTAGACCTGATTCTCGGCGTTCAGCACGTCGATGTTGATGCGCACGCCGACTTCGTAGCCGAGCTTGTTCGATTCCAGTGCCGATTGCGACGAAACCAGTGCTGCCTTCAGGGCCTTGACCTGGGCCAGGCCGTTGACCACACCCAGGTAATACTGGCGGGCGCCGAGGGCGGCACTGCGCTTGGCGCCTTCCAGGCCGGATTCGGCTGCGGCGCGGTTGGCGCTGGCCTCACGCTGGCGTGACGAAGTCAGGCCGCCCTGAAAGAGCGGGATGTTGAGCTGGATGCCGACGTTCTGGTAATCGGTATCGTAAGTACCGAAGGCCGGCGTGTAGCTCTTCGAGTGGCCGACGTTGGCTACTGCGTCGAGGGTCGGGTAGTGGCCGGCGCGCTGCTTGTCGACCTCGCGGGCGGCGATGCTGGCGTTGTATTGCTGTACCTGCACGTTCAGGCTGCCCGTTTCGGCAGCGGTTACCCACTCGTTCATGTTGCTCGGTTGCGGCGGCGTCAGTTCGGCCGTTTTGCGCAATTGGGCTAGAGCACCGGGTTCCTGGCCGACAATGGCCTGCAGGGTGCGCTGGCGGACTTCGAGATCGCTCTCGGCAGCAATTTCCTGGGCGTTGGCCAGATCAAAGCGGGCCTGCGCTTCATGGGTGTCGGTGATTGTTGCGGTACCGACTTCGAAACTCTTCTTGGCCAGCTCCAGTTGCTGTGCGATGGCCTGTTTGTTGGCCTGGACGGCAGACAGGTTTTCGACGGCGTAGAGTACGTCGAAATATGCCTGGGCAACGCGCAGGATCAGATCCTGGCGAGCGAGTCCGAAGTTGGCTTCGGCCTGAGCAACCTGCATTTTCGACTGGTCGTAGGCGATCCAGTTCTGCCAGCGGAACAGCGGCTGACTCAGGGTCACCTGATAGCCGTTCGAGTTGTAGTTCGGCTTGGCGAAGGTCGGGCCGTTGTGGGAGGAGAGTTCGTTCTCGTTCCACGTCGTGTTGCCGGACAGCGTCAGGCTGGGCAAGAGGCCGGCGCGGGCCTGGGGCTGCTTTTCCTGGCCGGCTTCCAGGGTGGCGCGGGCCGCAGTGAAGGTTGGGTCGTTGCTTTGGGCGTCGCGATAAACCTGCATCAGGTCGGCGGCGTAGAGCGGGGTGGCGATCAGGGGCGAAACGAGCAGCCAGGCGAGTTTTTTCATACCAACCTCAGTAACGACGCATATTGGGATCGACTTCCCCGGCCCAGGCATCGACGCCACCCATCAGGTTGTGCACGGAGCCAAAACCCTTGCGCTCGAGGAACATGGCGACCTGCATGCTGCGGCCGCCGTGATGGCAGATCACGACGATTTCGCGGCTGGGATCGATGTCGTCGCAACGCATCGGCACCAGATGCATCGGGATATGCTGGGCTCCGGCCAGTTGGCAGAGCTCCAGCTCCCAAGGTTCGCGCACATCAAGCAGGACAGGGTTGGGCCGGGTTTCGTCGGCAAGCCAATCGGCGAGTTGTTGTGCGCGAATCTGTAGCATCAGAAGGAGAAGCTGGGCTTGGCGTCAGCCCCGTCGAGCGCCGGAACGACGGTTTCGAACAGGTTGACGGTGTTGTAGACGCCCTCGCCGGTGCAGGTGATCAGCTGGGCTTCCATGACGGGAGCTTCGCCGACGATGGCGGCCAGGCGGCCGCCAACGCGCAACTGCTTGAGCAGGGCGGGAGAAACTGCAGCAACCGAGCCGGAAACGACGATGGCATCGTATGGGCCGCGCTGCGACCAGCCGTCGATGCCGTTGCCGACTTCAATGCTGACATTGGTGATGCCGGCACGCTCAAGGTTGGCCTTGGCGGTAGCGGCGATTTCCGGGCGGTTTTCGACGGTGACCACGTGTTCGGCGCGGGCAGCCAGCAGGGCGGCCATGTAACCGCTGCCGGTTCCGATTTCGAGAACCTTGTCGGTCTTCTTGATGCCGAGTTCCTGCATCATCTTGGCTTCGATTTTCGGTGCCAGCATGGTCTGGCCGCTGCCGATGGGGATTTCCATGTCGGCGAAAGCCAGGTTGCGATAGGCGGCCGGCGCGAAATCCTCGCGCTTGACGACGAAAAGTAGGTCGAGAACCTGCGGATCCAGTACATCCCAGGGACGGATCTGCTGTTCGATCATGTTGAAGCGAGCTTGCTCGATATTCATGTGGGTCTCCGCAGGCATAATATTAGCACAAGCTAATATATTGATTCCGACAAATCAAAATTATACCCGACTCTCCTCGCCGCTCTTGCGCAAACCGTGGCGCAGCATGTCTGTGTGAATCTGCAGGTAAAGTTGCGGATTGCTGTCGTCGCCGGCACAGCAACTCATTGAATAGCGCCAGATCAACAGCATCAGCAGCGGGGCGATGACCACGTCGATGGTTGTTTCGATATCCATGGCGCGGAACTCGCCGTTCGCCATGCCACGCCGCAGGGCGCTGCCAACCAGGGCGCGGCCGCGGTTGATGACGTTTTCGACGTAGTAGCGCCCCAGTTCCGGGAAATTCCGTGCTTCGGCGACCATCAGCTTGGGGATGCCGGCGTAGGCCGTCTGGCCGATCTTTGTCCACCAGTTGGCGAGCAGCTTTTCCATCAGGTCGAAGCTGCTGCCCGTGTGCTGCGCGGCAATTGCCTCGTTTTCGGCGATGACCGGCACGATGCCTTCCTGGATCACGGCCTTGAACAGGGCTTCCTTGTTTGCGTAATAGAGGTAGAGCGTGCCCTTCGAGACGCCGGCCCGGGAAGCGACATCCTCGAGGCGGGTGGCGGCGAAACCTTTCTCGACAAAGAGGTCGAGGGCGGCGGCGAGAAGCTCCGAGGGGCGGGCTTCCTTGCGGCGTTTGCGGGGGGCGGGGCTGGGCGACATGGGTAACTTAATGACTTCTTGGTCATTAAGTTACCACTGTGCTTTCTTTCAGGTCAACGACCTTCCTTGATCAGGCGGCCACCGGAGGGTTGAATGGGGCGGGCGTTATTGCGGTACAGGCGACTGAAGATGTTGATCTGTTCCGGCGAAACCTGCACCGGCTGCTTCATTACCAGCCACAGCACGCCTTCGGAGCAGGGTGGCGTGGTCAGCGAGCCCATGTAGGTGTAATAGCTACGCGATGTCGGCAGTAGCGCGTTCAGGTCGACCGTTGCACTGGGGGGCGATACCGGGGCGTTCTTTTCCAGCGGCATGTAGTTCCACAGCGTCTGGATGAAGGGGTTTTCGTTGCCGCGTTCGAGCAGCACGGCAACGACTGCCAGTTGGCCGTCATCGGCTTTGTGCACCAGATGGACGACCATGTCGAAGCGCTGGCCATTCACCTTTTCTTCGGATGGGCGATGGAAGTGGAACTGCACCAGTTCGTAGGTCTTGCCGGTGAGCGTGATTGCGCCTTCTCCAACCTCTACCTGAACGGTGTGGCCGTTGTCGACGATGCGGAAGGTCGAGGGCTGGTAGCGGAACTTGATTGGTTCGAGGTCGACCTTGATGCCATCCTTGATGTCGATGGGCGACTGGCGTTCGCCGATTGCGCAGGTCTTGTTCTGCGGGTCGAGCTTGCTCCAGTTTTCCGGAGCGCCCGGGCCCTCGTAGTCCCAGTGGATGTGGGCATGCTGAACGGCAGGTTCGCTGTTGGCCAGTTCCAGCATGTAGCCTTCCTGCTTGGCGGCTTTTCTCGGCTTGGGTGCGGGGGCTGGAGCGGTGTGGATGACGTAGGTTTGCGCCTTGGCCGGTACCGGGGCGATGGGCTTGGGCCCTGGGGGGGGCGTGGGTGCAGCGGCTTCCTTGGCGGGCTCTTTGGCCGTTTCCCGCGCTGCCTCGGCGGCTGCCTTCAGATTGGGGCGGATGGAGGGAATGGCGCCGTGCTCGTCCTTGGCTGGTGTGTCGCTGGCCTTGATGGCTGCCGGCTTTTCGGCCTTGGCCATTTCCTTCTTGAGCATCGCCTCGTTGGCGGCTTTCAGTTCGCTACCGGCGTCGTTGGCCTTCTTGGCGATCTCGGCCTGGCTGTCCTTGGGCGGGCGGCAGACTTCGCGCAGCACCTTGTCGTCGAGCGTGCCGGAGCGAACGGGGAGTTCGGCGGCCTTGATGTCTTCCTCGCGGACAACGTCGGTTTCGTTCTTCTTGAAAATGCGCTTGATGGTGTTGGCGTTACGCGTGCCGCAGTCGTAGCGGGTAATGGCTTCGATAACGCGATAGCCGGCACCGGACTTGCCGTCGACTAGTTCCTTTTCGAGAACGACGCGGCCTTGCGCTTGCACGGTATTGCCGTCGCGCTTGAGGCTGGTGCGATCAATTTCAATGCGCTTGCCGGGTTCGGAGGAGATGACTTGCCACGTCGGGGCGGCAAAAATGCTCCAGGGTAGCGAGGCGAGCAGGCTGGCAATGATCAGATGGCGCATGGTGGTTCCCTCGTTTTTCTTTGTAATTCCGCGTCTTGTCGAAGATATTTCGGCTGATTTCTCAAAATCTTGAGCGGGATTTGTCATTCCTTGCATTTTGCCTGTGTTTCCAGTAACTTGCAGCCTCTCGTTAGGGGTGTCACCGACCACGGATGACTGAGAAATACCCTTCGAACCTGACCGGGTCATGCCGTCGTAGGGAAACGAATGCTGGGTTGGAACCAGCGCGCTCCCTGCCCGTCTTACCTGGCTGTATTCACGCACGGAGCTTCCATGAACGCCAAAGACACCTTCCTCGCCGCCAATGCCCATGTGGACGAGGCCGCCATCCAGCCGTTGCCGAACTCGCGCAAGATCTACGTCGAGGGTTCGCGCCCGGATATCCAGGTGCCGATGCGCGAGATCAGCCAGGCCGATACCCCGACCGGCATGGGCGGCGAACAGAACCCGCCGATCTTCGTCTACGACTGCTCCGGCCCCTACTCCGACCCGGCCGCCAAGATCGACATCCGCTCCGGCCTGCCCGCGCTGCGCGCCCAATGGATCGCCGAGCGCAACGACACCGAAGAACTGTCCGACCTGACCTCCGAATACGGTCGCCAGCGCGCCGCCGACACGGCTCTCGACGAACTGCGCTTCCCCGGCCTGCACCGCAAGCCGCGCCGCGCCAAAGCCGGTGCCAACGTCTCGCAAATGCACTACGCCAGAAAAGGCATCATCACCCCCGAGATGGAATATGTCGCCATCCGCGAGAACCTGAACCGCCGCGCCTACATCGAATCCCTGCGGTCGACCGGCCCGCTGGGCGAAAAAATGGCCAAGCTGCTCGGCCGCCAGCACCCAGGACAAAACTTCGGAGCCAGCATTCCGGAGGAAATCACCCCGGAATTCGTCCGTAGCGAAATCGCCCGCGGCCGCGCCATCATCCCGAACAACATCAACCACCCGGAAAGCGAGCCGATGATCATCGGCCGCAACTTCCTCACCAAGATCAACGCCAACATCGGCAACTCGGCGCTTGGCTCCAGCATCCAGGAAGAAGTCGAGAAGATGACCTGGTCGATCCGCTGGGGCGGCGATACGGTGATGGATCTGTCCACCGGCAAGAACATCCACGAAACCCGCGAGTGGATCATCCGCAACTCGCCGGTGCCGATCGGCACGGTGCCGATCTACCAGGCGCTGGAGAAGGTCAACGGCAAGGCCGAAGACCTGACCTGGGAAATCTTCCGCGACACCCTCATCGAACAAGCCGAACAGGGCGTCGATTACTTCACCATCCACGCTGGCGTGCTGCTGCGCTACATCCCGATGACCGCCAACCGCATGACCGGCATCGTCAGCCGGGGCGGCTCGATCATGGCCAAGTGGTGCCTGGCGCATCACAAGGAAAGCTTCCTCTACACCCACTTCGAGGAAATCTGCGAAATTATGAAGGCCTACGACGTCGCCTTCTCGCTCGGCGACGGCCTGCGCCCGGGCTCAATCTACGACGCCAACGACGAAGCGCAACTGGGCGAGCTGAAGACCTTGGGGGAACTAACCGACATCGCCTGGAAGCACGACGTGCAGACCATCATCGAAGGGCCGGGTCACGTGCCCATGCACCTGATCAAGGAGAACATGGATCTGCAGCTCGAGTACTGCAAGGAAGCCCCGTTCTACACCCTCGGCCCGCTGACCACCGACATCGCGCCGGGCTACGACCACATCACCAGCGGCATCGGCGCCGCGATGATCGGCTGGTACGGCACCGCCATGCTCTGCTACGTGACGCCGAAGGAACACCTCGGCCTGCCCGACAAGGACGACGTCAAGGAAGGCATCATCACCTACAAGCTCGCCGCCCACGCCGCCGACCTGGCCAAGGGCCACCCGGGCGCGCAGATCCGCGACAACGCGCTGTCCAAGGCGCGCTACGAATTCCGCTGGG
>CAZDRS010000016.1:0-23735 GCA_964507585.1 uncultured Dechloromonas sp. | reverse complement strand
CATCCTGTTCGGGGCGCTTGGTGGCATGACGGGTTGCCAGCCAGTTGTTGAAGGTATCGCGCGCGGCCTGCGAGTTGGCGTGTGCGCCGTTGAGCTTGAGTTGCGCCTGGTCGTGGGCATCCTGCGCCGCCTGGCGTTTTTCCTGCAGTGCGCGCAGTTCGCTACGCAACCGCTCGGCGGCGGGCTTGTCGATGAAATCGTCGAGGGCATAGCGATGCTCGACCTTGGGCAGATTGGCCACGATGGTGCCGCCCAGCCCGATCAGGAAGCTGGCGAAAACGAAAGCGACGATCCACAGTCCGAAACGGAACCACTTTTCCGACAACCGCAACGCCTTGCTCATGCCTTTTCTCCTCCGGAAACCAGCTTGCGGGCCACGGCTGCGGCTTGCATGCCGAGCAGTGCCAGGGCACCGCCAACAACACCGACCAGCGCGTCGAACAACATCCCGAGCAGGCTACTCCCTGCCCCGGCCAATTCGGCCCAATGCTCAAGCGCATGATGCAGCGGCGGCATGCCGTGCACCAGAATGCTGCCACCAACCAGGAACATCGCCGCCGTACCCAGCACGGTGAGCAGGTGCATCAATTTGGGCGCCGCCAGCAACAGGGTCTTGCCGATGGTCTTGGCCAACCCTGAGCCTTTTTGCAGCAACCAGACGCCGACGTCGTCCATCTTGACGATGGCGGCGACAAAGCCATAGACGCCGACCGTCATAATCAGGCCGATGCCGGCCAGCACGGTCAGTTGGGAAACGAACGGTTGCCCGGCGACGGTACCCAGGGCAATCACGATGATTTCGGCCGACAGCACGAAATCGGTGCGAATCGCCCCCTTGATCTTTTCCGCCTCGAAGGCAGCCAGGTCAATGCTGGCATCGGTCACTGCCGCCAGCTCGGAGGCATGGTGCGCCGCGTCTTCCTCGGCACTGTGCAGCCATTTGTGCGCCAGTTTTTCGACGCCCTCCAGGCACAGGTAGAGGCCACCCAGCATGAGCAGGGGCATTACCGCCCGGGGAATGAAGGCACTGATGGCCAGCGCCGCCGGCACCAGGATCAGCTTGTTTTTCAGCGACCCGACCGCAACGGCCCAAACCACCGGCAATTCGCGCTCGGCAGCCACGCCGGCCACCTGCTGGGCGTTCAGCGCCAGGTCATCGCCCAGCACGCCGGCCGTTTTCTTGGCGGCCACCTTGGTCAGCACGGCGACGTCATCGAGAACCGTGGCGATATCGTCAATCAGGACAAGCAGGCTGGCGCCGGCCATGGGCAACTCCGTTCGCAATCAGGGCGGCGCCGGAGCGCACGCGGTATCAGCACAAGGTGGCCGGCAGGTCGATGGCGAATTCGCGCAACCAGTTTGCCCGCCGGTCGAAAGGCGAGCGGCGCTCGACATCGACCAGGCCATCGCGGGTCATAAACGGTGGCGGCTCGCCAGCGTTATGGGTACGCCTATCCCCGCCTCGCTCGCACTGGGAAGCGGCAAGCGGCTGTGGTTGCGCTTTCATGGCAGGCACCTCGGTTGCCGAAAAGGCTCGATTATGCCACCCGAATCAACGTCAGATGTCGGTGAACACGCTGTTTTCCGGCAGGCGCGACTTGGGCAGCTTGGCGTTGAAATCATCTGCACCGCTGTAGCCCAGCGCTGCCATCACCACGCAGCGCAGCCCTTTCTCGCGCAAACCCAGGGCTGCGTCGATGGCGTCGGCATCGATCCCCTCCATCGGGCAGGCGTCCACGCCAACGGCCCCTGCCGCCAGCAGCAGGTTGCCGAGGGCGATGTAGACCTGACGATCCACCCAGGTGTCCAGATCCTTTTTTTCCTGATGGGATTTGACGTAGAAGCTGCGCGAATTGTTCTGCAGGGTCTTGCCCTCCGGCGTCGGGAAGCGGCCATCGGCCTCCTCCTGCGCCAGAATGGCCGACAAATGGGTGTCATCGAGGTCAGTCTTGGCGCACAGCACGACCACGTGCGAACACTTGGCCACCTTGGGCGCGTTGTAGGCGTAGTTGCCGGCCAGCGTTGCGGCAATCGTCGCCTTGCCCTCGTCGCTGGATGCCACGATGAAATGCCAGGGCTGCGAATTGACCGAAGCCGGCGCAAAGCGCAGCACTGTACGCAAATCGGCCATTACCGCATCGGAAATCTTGCGATTCGGATCAAAGGCCTTGCAGGTACGGCGGGTGGTGGCGATCTGGGCAATGTTCATTGGGAATTCCTTGGTTGAATAGTGGTTACGGCAGGCGCGGTGGCGGGTAGAATCGCGGGCCACGCCGCGCCAATGTGGCAAACAGACATTATCACCCAAGAGCAAGTTCCGCATGTCCGACTACTCAGCCGCCTCCATCCGTGTCCTCAAGGATCTCGAACCCGTCAAGGAACGCCCGGGCATGTACACCCGGACGACCTGCCCGACCCACATCGTGCAGGAAGTCATCGACAACGCAGCGGATGAGGCGTTGGCCGGTTTCGCCAAGAAGATTTCCGTCGCCATCCGCGCCGATGGCGTCATCGAGGTTTCCGACAACGGCCGCGGCATCCCGGTCGAGATTCACCCGGAAGAAGGCAAGCCGGCCGTCGAGCTGGTGTTCTGCAAGCTGCACGCCGGCGGCAAGTTCAACAAGAAGGAATCGGGCAACGCCTATCGCTTCTCCGGCGGCCTGCACGGCGTTGGTGTTTCCGTTACCAATGCCCTGTCGACCCGGTTGGAAGTCGAGATCAAGCGCGGCGGCGGGGTGCACAAGATCGTCTTTGCCGACGGCTTCGTCGTTGAACCGCTGGCCAAAATCGGCGAGGTCGGCCCGCGCACCACCGGCACCACGGTACGTATTTCGCCCGACCCCAAGTATTTCGATTCGCCCAAGATCAATCTCGGCCAGCTGGAGCACCTGCTACGTTCCAAGGCCGTGCTGATGCCCAACGTCACAGTCGAACTCGAGATCGAAGGCCAGGACAAGAAGGTCTGGTGCTACCAGAACGGCATGGCCGATTACCTGACCGAGATGATGGTCGGTACGCCGGTGGCGCCGATCTTCGTTGGCGAGAAATACGTCGAGGTCGAAAACGGCTTCTCGGTCGGCGAAGGCGCCACCTGGGCGCTGGCCTGGTTCGAGGAAGGCGGCGGCAAGCCGGAAAGCTACGTCAACCTGATCCCGACCCTCGATGGCGGCACACACGAGGCCGGCCTGAAATCCGGCGTTTTCGAGGCGGTGAAGGCCTTCGCCGAGCACCACGCCATCCTGCCGGCCAAGGTCAAGCTGGCGCAGGAAGACGTCTGCGGCAAGATGACCTACCTGCTCTCGGCCAAGGTGCTCGACCCGCAGTTCCAGGGCCAGACCAAGGAAAAACTGACCAGCCGCGACGCCTACAAGCTGGTTGCCCAGATGGTGCGTGACCCGTTCGAGCTGTGGCTGAACAGCCACGCCGATTTTGGCAAGAAAATCGCCGAGCTCGCCGTCAAGGCGGCGCAGAACCGGATGAAATCGACCCAGAAGGTCGAGAAGAAGAAGTCCTCCGGCATCGCCACCCTGCCCGGCAAGCTGACCGATTGCGAATCGGACGACATCACGCGCAACGAAATCTTCCTGGTCGAGGGCGACTCGGCCGGCGGCTCCGCCAAACAGGGTCGCGACAAAGAAACGCAGGCCGTGCTGCCCTTGCGCGGCAAGGTGCTGAACACTTGGGAAGTCGAGCGCGACCAGTTGTTCAAGAACAACGAGGTGCACGACATTTCCGTGGCCATCGGCGTCGATCCGCACGGTATCGAGCAGATCAACACGGTGGACGTTTCCGGCCTGCGCTACGGCCGCATCATCGTCATGTCCGACGCCGACGTGGACGGCTCGCACATCCAGGTGCTGCTGTTCACACTGTTCCTCAAGCACTTCCCGGCACTGGTCGAAAAGGGGCACATCCATGTCGCCCAGCCGCCGCTCTTCCGCGTCGATGTCGAAGCCAAGGGCCACACGCGCAAGGTCTATTGCCTCGACGAAGCCGAAAAGGAACAGACGCTGCACAAACTGCGCGAGGAAGGCGTGCCGGAACACCGCATCACCGTCTCCCGCTTCAAGGGCCTGGGCGAAATGAACCCCGACCAGCTCTGGGAAACCACGCTCTGCCCCGACACCCGCCGCCTCGTGCCCTTCCAGGCCGACCGTGAGACCATCGTGCAGATGCACCGCACCTTTACCCTGCTCATGGGCAAGGGCGAAGCCTCCGGTCGCCGCGCCTGGATGGAGAAGGACGGCGGCCTGGTCGAAGCCGACGTGTAAAACGCGGAAACAGCTTGCAACACTTTCACCCTGCACAGAAATAGCTCAATTACATGTTTGCGCTTTAATGGTTTCCAGCGCGGAATATCCCGCCAATCACAATCAAGGAGCCCGACATGTTGAACAACAAGAAACTGCGTATCGCCGCCCTGGTACTGGGTGCCAGCGCCGCTATCCTGTCTGCCCCCAGTTTTGCCCAGCGCGGCGGCTGCATGGGCGACGGCCAGATGGGTGGTCGTTATGCCGATGGCCGCTTTGCCGACCGCATGAAAATGCACCAGCAACGCCTGCACGATGCGCTGAAACTGACGCCGCAGCAGGAACCGGCCTGGACGAAATTCCAGGAGTCGCATCCCTTCGCCGGCAACGCCCAGCGTCCTGACCCGGCCGATATGGCCAAGCTGAGTGCGCCGGAACGTGCCGAGAAGATGCTGGAACTGCAAAAACAGCATCAGGATGCGATGGGCAAGCACGTTGCCGCGATGAAGGACTTCTACGCCCAGCTGACACCTGAGCAGAAGAAGACCTTCGACGAACAGACTCAAATGGGCAAGCGTGGCCCGCGTGGCGGCGGCCGAGGCCCCGGCCCGCAAGGCCCAGGCAACCCGCCGCCGGCCAACTGATTTCGTCAGCAAGCCGCTCCAAGGCCGGTAGGAAACTGCCGGCCTTGTCGTTTGGAGCGAATCGGCACGTTCTGCTACGCATCGTTACGAGGCAGCACGCGAGCCAAGGCTAAAATTGCCCATTTCGCCCAAACAGCCCGCTCATCGTGCTCATCACCACCCGTCGTAAATTTCCGTTATTCGCTGCATTGTTTGCCTGCCTGATCGCGCTATCCGGCTGTGCCGGCTTCGGCAGCAAGCCGACCGTGGCGCCTCCTCCCCCCACCCAGAAGCCGAAGATTGGCCTGGCCCTCGGCGGTGGCGCGGCGCGCGGCTTTGCCCATATCGGTGTGATCAAGATGCTCGAATCGCACGGCATCTATCCCGACTATGTGGTTGGCACCAGTGCCGGTGCGGTGGTCGGCTCGCTGTACGCCGCCGGCTACGACGCCTTCGCCATGCAGAAGATCGCCCAGCAGCTCGACGAGAAGATTTTTGCCGACTGGACGCTGGGCGGCCGCGGCCTGCTCAAGGGCGAGGCCTTGCAGGACTTCATCAACCAGCACATCAACCGGCGCCCATTGGAAAGTCTCAACCGCCGCTTCGCCACTGTTGCCACCGATCTGAACAGCGGCGAGCGCGTCGTCTTCCGCACCGGTGACACCGGCATGGCGGTGCGCGCCTCGGCAGCCGTACCGGGGGTTTTCCAGCCCACCCAGTTTCGTGGCCACAGCTATGTCGATGGCGGTCTGACCAGCCCTGTACCGGTACAAGCGGCGCGCGACATGGGGGCCGACATCATCATCGCCGTTGACATCTCGGCCAAGCCGGAAGGCCAGCCTACCGACAGCCTGAGCGCCATCATGTGGCAAACAACGACCATTATGGGCGGTGCCATCGCGGCCAACGAGCTGAAAACCGCCGATGTGGTGATCCGCCCGAAGCTGCCTTACGTCAAATCCTGGGATTTCACGGCGCGCAACGACGCCATGCTCGAAGGCGAGCGCGCAGCCCTGGCGGCCCTGCCGGCGATCAAGCAGAAATTGGGGCGCTGAGCGGGATATCCCCAAAGCGTCACATTTTTCTGCCAGAATTTCATTTTTAGACCCAATCCAGCGAAACCAACATGACCTACAAAGTCTTTGTCGATGGCCAGGAAGGCACCACCGGCCTGCAGATCAACGAATACCTTGCCCAGCGCAGCGATGTCGAAGTCCTCAAGATCGATGCCGACAAGCGCAAGGATCTGGCTGAGCGCAAGCGCCTGATCAATGCCTCCGACGTGACTTTCCTGTGCCTGCCGGACGAAGCAGCCAAGGAATCGGTTTCGCTGGTCGATAACCCGAATACTTGCGTCATCGACGCCTCGACCGCGCATCGCGTCAACCCGGCCTGGACTTTTGGCCTGCCGGAGTTGGCCAAGGATCAGCGCGCCAAGATCAAGGCTTCCAAGCGCATCGCCAACCCGGGCTGCCACGCCACCGCCTTCATCCTCGCCCTGCGCCCGCTGGTCGAAGCCGGCCTGTTGCCGGCCGCGACGCAGATCGCCGCCAATTCCATCACCGGCTATTCCGGTGGCGGCAAGTCGATGATCGCCGACTACGTGGCAGCCGAAAGCGACAAGACCCGCCTCAAGGCACCCCGTCCCTACGCGCTGGCTCTGGCCCATAAGCACCTGCCGGAAATGCAGGCCTACACCGGTCTTACCGTCGCACCGATCTTCCAGCCCATCGTCGGGCCGTTCTACAAAGGCCTGGCAGTCACCGCCTACCTGCAGCCGCAGCAGTTCAGTCGCAAAGCGACGCCGGCCGACGTACAGAAAATCATCGCCGACTACTACGCCGGCGAGCGCTTCATCAACGTGCTACCGGTCGATCTGGCTGCTACCACCGAAGGCGGTTTCTACAACGTCGAGGCCAATAACGGTACCAACCGGGTCGACATTGCGGTGTTTGGCAACGACGAGCGCATGCTGGTCGTCGCCCGCCTGGACAACCTCGGCAAGGGCGCTTCCGGTGCCGCCGTACAGGCAATGAACGTGCATCTCGGTGTCGAGGAAACGCTCGGTCTGATCTGATCTCGCTGCACAAAAAAGAAGCCCCGGGCCGTGTAAACGCCCCGGGGCTTCTTGTTTCATCCCAAAGCCTCATCTGGAACAACGATTCCGCTTATCGTCACTAGTTTTTCAAGGATTGTATGGCCTTGTCCGGCAGACAATCTGGCGGCATTCGGCAACCACAAGCTGCCATCCACGACAGAGACTCGAAGCGGACATTGCGACACGATGAAATATGCAGCCGGAGGGGCGCCGGTTGCAGCTACAATGCTACCGGGGTAAAACTGAGTGCTTTTGGTTTATCGGGCGTTCAGTTAGACGAACACCATCGGAATCCGTCCTATGCCTCAGTATGACTGGGTCTGTCATTCATGCAACACAACCAATCCCACAGGTTCTGAAGCTTGTGGCACTTGTGGGTGTCCTGCACTGGCCAGCGTCGCTGACATTGAGGAAGCGAAGACTGGTGTCAAACAAAAGCCACCCATATCTCGAAAGCAATGGCAGGTTCTGCGCCATGCCGAAATAGCTGCGCTTCCTTTCTGGAAAAAGCCTGTTGCCTATGCCCTTCAAGCAATTCGTGTTGTCGGTGCGGTGTTCTTCTTGGGCGGAATTTTTAATTTCTCGCTTAGTACCGGCCTCATCGGGCTTGGCATAGTCTTTTTCTCAGAGGTTTTGTTCAGTCTGCTCAAGGGGCGGCCATATGTTTGGGAAAACAGCTAAATGCGTGCACTTGTACTTTGCGCTGTCTCGCTGTCTGTAGCCGTGTTAGCCACATACTTCTTTGGAAAAGTGTGGTTCGTTTTGTATATGTGGCACCTTGGAATCAGTAATCCCGCTGAATTATCGGAAGACTACGGCGGGGCCTTCTTCCAGCTAATTGCAATGGTCGTCGTGTTTGTTGTTTGCCTCATCTCAACTCCGATTGCAGCTTCCCGCATTTCAAAACGATTCTTTGGCGGAACAAGACCATAACAATCTCCACACACACGCTCACCTAGCACGTTAAAGGTCTGCTTTTCAAAGCGTGGAAGGGCAGTTCAGGGTTGATTCGAGCCAGTCACGTCAATGTGATTAGATATCCAGACAAATGCTTTCGCAAAGCATTTCCCTTCCATTTGTCTCCCCTGGAGTAGGGGATCAGCGGCTGACGCGGGTACTTTCGCTGTAATCCCGAACGTACTGCAGGCTGGTCTGGTCGAGCACCTGAGCGATGCGCTCGCTACTGGTGGCAACGTTCTGGGCCGCCTTGTCCTCGCGATGATCTACCTTGTTCAGGTCGCGGATGGCGTTGTCGAAGAAAATCCACTGGTTTTTGGCCAGGGCAATGTTTTCCCGGCTGGAGTGGCTGTTCTCGCGGGCCGTATCCAGTTCCTGCAGGCCATTGGCGAATTCCTTGCGGGCCTGCTCGATGTCGGTGAGCACGCCCTGGCTGCGGTCGCCGGCATAAGCCTGCAGGTAGAGGCGGGCCAGGCGTTGCGACAGCATGTTGAGGCGCGACGACAGATCCACCAGGCGCCCGACCGGCGTTTCCCCCTCGCCCTCGATCAGCATGGCCAGCTTGCCGGCATGCACCATCAAGTCGTCGGCTACCAGGTTGAGGCGTTCGTTGCCGGCGGCTTCCGGCGCTTTCTTCAACAGGCCGCGCATTTCCTGCCACAAGGACTCGCTGCGGGTATAGGTGCGTTGCAAATTGGGCTTACGGGCATAGCGCGACAGGCGGCCGAATTCGGCGTCAACCTCCGCCAGGGCGGCCTCGATCTGCTGCCTGGCATGCACGGCCTTGAGGCCCATCGCGGCCTGCAGGTGGAGCTTGGCCAGACGCTGCGACTGTATGCGCAGGCGCCCTGCACTGGCGATATCCTGGGCCAGTTGGGCGGTGTCGGCGGCCTTTCCGGCAACCGAGGGTTGCGCGATGGCATACGCCGCGGGTACGGTCAGCCCCAGGAAACACGAGAGAAGCATGGCAACAACAAAACGGGAATATCCAGACCGGCGCATCTTGAATCACGATGTAGAGTAGCAAGGGGCCGCATTGGAGCATGGCAATGTTTCACCACTTTGACATGCCTCCCGCATCGCCTATCATCTGCCAATCCACCATCGCATCGACAGGAAAGCCGGTGACTTTACCTTTCTCCAACATCCTCATCCGCCTTGCCTTGGGGGCTATCGTTGCCTTTTCCTGCGCCATGGCATTTGGCCAATCCGTACTGCTCGACCATCGCACGGCAACCTACGGAAATCCCTGGCAAAACAGCACGGAGAGCGGCCCGAGCGCCACGATGCTCAATTCCAAGACGCTGGTAACCTTCAACAGCCTGCCGGCAGAAGGCGACTTCCAGATTCTCGGTCGGATCGAAGTCTATTCACGCTGGTTCGGCAGTACGCGCAGGGCCATGGCCATGCTGGGCGAAAAAGCCAAGAGCATGGGTGCCAATGCGGTGGTTGAAACCGGTGTCTGGCAAGCGCCGGCCTTTCCGGTCATGGTGGCACCGCATGGGACGGGCGTCGCCGTACGCATCAACGATCACGAACTGCTAAGAAAACTGGCCGATTCGTCCAGTACCTGGGAATGACTATGGCTTACGTAATTGGACACATCACCGTCAAGGACGCAACCAAGTGGGCCGAGTATCGCGCCCGGGTTCCTGCCACCCTGGCGCCCTGGCAGGCTGAACTGCTATTTCGCGGAGAACGGATTGCCGTACTTGGTGGCGAGCACCGGCATCGCGACACCGTCGTCATCCGCTTTCCGAGTGCCGAGGCGGTAGATGGCTGGTTTCAATCCGACGCCTACCAGGCCCTGATTCCGCTTCGTCTGGCTGCTGCCGATATCGACCTGATCAGTTTCGCCGAAACCTGAAGGTGACGCGCCGGCCTTGGGTGGTGGCATGATGTTGGCAAGCCAACACCGAGGTCGCGACGATGCCTGAATCTCCTACCATCAGCCTGGCCCTGCAGGGCGGCGGCGCGCATGGCGCCTTTACCTGGGGCGTGCTCGACGCCCTGCTCGAAGATGGCCGGTTCCATATCGAAGGGGTCAGCGGCACCAGTGCCGGCGCAATGAATGCCCTCTGCCTGGCGCACGGCCTGATGACCGGTGGCCCGGCCGGCGCCCGTGAAACCCTGCGCGACTTCTGGACGGGCATTGCCGACCTCGCCCCGCTCCCTACCCCGAGCGGTTCGCCCGGCGCCATTTCCCCGGCGCTGAAGATGATGCTGCAATGGACTAACTACCTGAGCCCGGAGCAGATCAACCCTTTCGACCTCAACCCACTGCGCGACCTGATCGAGGCACGTTTCGACTTCAAACGGCTGCGCCGGGAAAGCCCGGTCAAGCTGTTCATTGCCACCACCCACGCCAATTCCGGCAAGCTGCGCGTGTTCGGCAATCACGAACTGTCGGCCGACGTCTTCCTCGCCTCCGCCTGCCTGCCGACCATCCACCGCACCGTGACGATAGCCGGCGAGCCCTACTGGGATGGCGGCTACAGCGCCAACCCGGCGGTCTTCCCGCTGTTCTACGACTGCCGCACGCCGGATATCCTGCTCGTCCTGCTTACCCCCCTGCGCTATGCCGAGACGCCGGAAAGCGCCGAGGACATCCGCACCCGGCTGCGCGAACTGGCCTTCAACTCGACGTTCCTGCGCGAAATGCGGATGTTCGCCCACCTGCACGAGCACATCGCCACGCCCAAGCTGCCCGCCTGGCTGCTCGACAAGCTGCCTATCGCCCGCTTCGAGCGACGGCTGGCCGGGCTGCGCTTCCATGCCATCAGCGCCGAACATGTGCTGGGCGAAATGCCCTCCGATAGCAAGCTGGCCGTCAACCACGAATTTTTCGCAGACCTGTTTGCCGTCGGCCACGCCCATGCCCGACGCTGGCTGGAAAATCATGGGCCACAGGTCGGCAAGCAGGCCAGCCTCGATCTGGCCAGCCTGTTTTATTGATCGCCGACGGCCCGGAGACGGGTAAACTTCGGCCCCATGACTGCCTCTCCCCGCATCCTCAGCGTCATCCCGCCGATGACGCAGCTCAATACCCCCTACCCGGCTACCGCCTACCTGACCGGTTTCCTGCGTTCGCGCGGTTTCCATGCCGAACAGACCGACCTGGCGCTGCTGCTGGTGCTCGACCTGCTCTCCCGCACCGGCCTCCCCGGTCTGAAGGCAGCAGCCGAGGACATGCCGCCCAAGAAGCGGTCGCGCACGCTGAAAGCCTTTCTCAACGAATACGACCGCTACCTGGCCGCCATCGACCCGGCCATCGCCCTGCTCCAGGGCCGTGACGCTTCGATCGCCCACCGTGTCTGCTCGCGCGCCTTCCTGCCCGAGGGCCCACGCTTCTCGGCCATCGACAACTATGTCGACGACGAAAGCGGTGACCCGCTGGCCTGGGCCTTCGGCGCCCTCGGTATCCAGGATCGGGCCCGCCACCTGGCGACGCTCTTTCTCAACGACCTGGCCGACGTGCTGCGCGAGGCAGTCGACACCCGCTTCGAATTCGTCCGCTACGGCGAAACCCTGGCCCAGAGCCAGGTCAGCTTCGACCTGCTGGCTACCGCGCTGGCTGCCCCGCCGACCCTGGTGGACGACACCCTGGCCCGCCTGACCCGTGCCACCATCGAGCGCCACCAGCCCGACCTCGTGCTGATCTCGGTGCCCTTCCCCGGCTCGGTCTATGGCGCCTTCCGCATCGCCCAGACCATCAAGGCGGAACGGCCGGGCATCGTTACCGTGCTCGGCGGCGGCTTCGTCAATACCGAGTTGCGCGAACTGGCCGAGCCGCGCGTCTTCGACTATTTCGACTACGTCACGCTCGACGATGGCGAACGCCCGCTGCTCGCCCTGCTCGACAAGCACTTTGGTGCGCGGCCGGCCGCTCCGGCCAGTGCGCTGCCACCCATCGTCGCGGCCCAACCCGCCACCACCTGCCGCCCGGCTGGCGACGATTCCGGCCTGGTTCGCACCTTCGCCCGCGTCGACGGTGCCGTGCACTACTTCGACAGCGGCCTGCCCGACGTTCCCTTCGAGGAGGTCGGCACCGCCACCTGGGACGGCCTGCCGCTCGACCGCTACCTGTCGCTGCTCGATATGCTCAACCCCATGCACCGGCTGTGGTCGGACGGGCACTGGAACAAGCTTACAGTCGCCCATGGCTGCTACTGGAAGAAATGCAGCTTCTGCGACATCAACCTCGATTACATCGGCCGCTACGATGCCGCCAGCGCCAAAACGCTGGTCGACCGCATCGAACGCATCGTCGAGGAAACCGGCCATACCGGCTTCCATCTCGTCGACGAGGCGGCGCCGCCCAAGGCCCTGCGCGCCATGGCCGAAGAACTGAAACGCCGCAACCTGGCCATTTCGTGGTGGGGCAATATCCGCTTCGAAAAGTCCTTCACGCCGGAACTCTGCCTGCAACTGGCCGACAGCGGCTGCATCGCCGTTTCGGGCGGCCTGGAAGTCGCCTCCGACCGCCTGCTCAAGCTGATGAAGAAAGGCGTCTCGGTCGACCAGGTCGCCCGTGTCACCCGCGCCTTCACCGATGCCGGCATCCTGGTGCATGCCTACCTGATGTACGGCTTCCCGACGCAAACCGTGCAGGACACGGTCGATGCGCTCGAATACGTCCGCCAGCTGTTCGCCGAAAACTGCATCCAGTCCGGCTTCTTCCACCGCTTTGCGTGCACGGTGCATTCGCCGGTCGGCAAGAATCCCGAGGAATACGGCATCACGCTCAAGCCCCTGCCGCCCGGCAAATTCGCCAAGAACGATGTACATTTCATCGACCCCACCGGCGTCGATCACGACCGCCTGGGCAAGGCGCTGAACAAGGCGCTCTACAACTACATGCACGGCATCTGCCTCGATCAGGATGTGCGCAGCTGGTTCGATGAGCGGGTGCCGAAGCCTCGTGTCGGGCGTAATTTCATTGCCAAGGCGCTCGGCGCCCAGTACGACTGATGCGTGTTCGCGACGACACCCCGCCGACACCGCGCGGCTTGCGCGTTGCCCTGCTCTTCGCACTTGCCGCCCATCGCCTGAGCGCCTACTACGAACACGGTCAGTGGCTGACCGAAGCGCAAGGCGCAACGCTGGCCGCCGACTGGCTGGCCCGCTCGAAGAACAACCTGCCGCTCGCCGAGCGCCGGCACCTTTCCGGACTCAGCGACCAGTTCGCCCGCCAGGTCGCCAGCCAGCTTTCCCGCGAGGCAGGCCTGTATA
Organism: uncultured Dechloromonas sp.; assembly: GCA_964507585.1. Classification (GTDB taxonomy): domain Bacteria; phylum Pseudomonadota; class Gammaproteobacteria; order Burkholderiales; family Rhodocyclaceae; genus Azonexus. Next base: position 10,575 of record CAZDRS010000016.1, on the reverse strand, counting down.
CCGCCCACGAAATGATGGAATCCCTCGACCCCAACTACCAGTCCGAGCTGGCGCAGACGCTACTGGCCGAGTGCGAGAAACTCCTGCCCACTTTCCCGCCGGTTGGCGATACGGCACCGTGATCAAGCTGCCTGGCCTTCCCCGACTTCAAGTAACATCGCGCCTGCCCGATTTTTTGTACCGACCATGAGCGACCAACCCGATCTTTTCGCCCTCACCGAGGAAACCGAAACCGCTGCCGCGCAGGCCGTTGAGCTTGCCGAAACCGAAGCCGCGGTAACCAGCGAACCGCTTGCCCCGGCAGACCCCATCGCCTCGGGCGAACCGCCCGCCCTGCCGCCCGCGGCCAGCGGCCCGGCCGACGACATTCCGCCACCGGCCGACTACGCCGCCCGCCGCTATCTCGAATACGCAATGAGCGTCGTCACCGGCCGCGCCCTGCCATCGGTGGCCGACGGCCAGAAGCCGGTGCAGCGCCGCATCCTGTACGCCATGCACCGCATGGGCCTGTACCGCAGCCCCAAGCACGTCAAATCGGCCCGCGTGGTCGGCGACGTGATCGGCAAGTACCACCCGCACGGCGATTCGTCGGTCTACGACGCCATGGTGCGCATGGCGCAGGACTGGAGCCTGCGCTACCCGGTGGTCGACGGCCAGGGCAACTTCGGTTCGCGCGACGGCGACAACGCGGCCGCCATGCGGTACACCGAAGCCCGCCTGACGCCCATCGCCGAACTGCTGCTGTCCGAACTCGACGAAGGCACGGTGGACTGGAAGCCGAACTACGACGGCGTCAATGACGAACCCTGCCTGCTGCCGGCCCGCCTGCCCTTCTGCCTGCTCAACGGCGCCTCCGGCATCGCGGTCGGCATGGCCACCGAAATCCCGGCCCACAACCTGCGCGAAGTGGCCAACGCCGCCGTCACCTTGATCCGCAATCCGGAAACCAGCGAGGACGACGTGCTGGCCATGATCCCCGGCCCCGACTACCCGGGCGGCGCGCAGATCATTTCGTCGGCCGAGGAAATCGCCGCCACCTACCGCAGCGGCCGCGGCAGCCTGCGCGTGCGTGCCAAGTGGAAGATCGAACCGCTGGCCCGCGGCCAGTGGCGCCTGGTCATCACCGAACTGCCGCCGGGCGTATCCACCGCCACGGTGATGTCGGAAATCGAAGCCTGCTCCAACCCGGTGGCCAAGGAAAAGGCCGGCAAAAAGGTGTTCACGCCGGAACAGCTCAACCTGAAGGCCGCCTTCCTGTCCGCCATTTCGGAATCCGGCGTGCGCGACGAGTCGGGCAAGGAGCACGATGTCCGCCTGGTCATCGAACCGGCTTCGTCGCGCCAGGGCCAGGACGATCTGGTTCGCCTGCTGCTCGCCCACACCAGCCTGGAAACCAACGCCTCGATCAACCTGACCGTGCTCGGCGTCGCCGGTGCACCGCGCCAGGCCTCGCTGTACTCGATCATCGCCGAGTGGTGCCGCTTCCGGCTGACCACCGTCGAGCGCCGCACCCGGCATCGCCTGAGCGCCGCCGAAAAGCGCATCCACATCCTCGAAGGCCGGCAGGCCATCCTGCTCGACATCGACCGCGTCATCAAGGTCATTCGCGAATCGGACGATCCCAAGGCCGACCTGATCGCGCACTTCAAGCTGTCCGACATCCAGGCCGAAGACATCCTGGAAATCCGCCTGCGCCAGTTGGCCCGCCTCGAAGGCATCAAGATTGGCGAGGAACTGGCCAAGCTGCGCGACGAAGCGGCCGGCCTGAACAAGCTGCTCGACTCCGAAGACGCCCTGCGCGCCTGCGTCGCCGCCGAAATCGAAGCCGACGCCAAGAAATACGGCGACGACCGTCGGACGCTGATCGAGGCCGACGCCAAGGTCACCCTGTCCGACACCAAGAGCCTGTCCATCCCCGACGAGCCGACTACGCTGATCGTCTCGAAGCACGGCTGGCTGCGCTCGCGTTCGGGTCACAACATCGATCCGACCCAGCTCACCTTCCGCTCCGGCGACAGCCTGCTCGCCTGCATTCCGTGCCGTACCGTCGATGCGCTGATCATCCTCGACCACCTTGGCCGCGCCTACTCCATTCCCGCCGCCGACATCCCCGGCGGCAAGGGCGACGGTGTGCCGGCCACCTCGCTGGTCGATTTCCAGGACGGCGGCAAGCTGTGCCTGGCACAGGCCGTGTCGGCCGACAAGCTGTATCTGGTCGCCGGCGAAGGCGGCTACGGCTTCCGCGTCAAAGGTGAGGACTTCGTTTCGCGGGGCAAGGCCGGCAAGGCTTTCCTGACCCTGGACGACGGCGAGACACCCGCCATTTTCCAGCCGGCGCCAGCCAACGGCGAAATCGCCGTGTTCACCCAGGACGGCCGCGCCCTGGTCTTCGCTATCGATGAAATCCGCCAGTTACCCAAGGGCCGCGGTCTCAAGCTGATCGATGCGGCACCGGGCAAAACGGCGCTGGGCGAGATCATTTCCGTCATCGAAGGCGTCGCCGGCAAACTGAAGGGCGAGCGCCTGGAACTCTGCCGCGGCAACCGGGGTGGCAAGGGCAAGCCAGTCAAGGCGCCGCGCAAGTAAGCCGGTCGGCGGCCCAAAACCAAAAAGCCGAGGTCGCGTGCCTCGGCTTTTTCATGGAAGTGCGACGAACTCAGGCCGTTTTGGCGGCATCGTGCATGATTTCGACTTCCTCATGTTCCCATTCCTTGATGGCATCGGAAACCAGGCGCGCTTTCTCGTGGGCATCCGGTTGGTGATGGTGCTCTTCCGCGAAATGCTCGATGGCGTCGTGGATCGCTTCGGCCTTGTTGTGGGCGTGCGTGTGGGGCATGGCAATTTCCTGGTGGGTGGTCGGAAAGAAAAAGCCCTTGGGATCGCCAAGGGCTTTCTGACAGCGAGCGGCAAACCGCTCCCGTTTTGGTGTTTTAGGCAGCCTTCTTGGCAGCAGTCTTCGGAGCGGCAACGACGTTGGCAGCCTTCAGGGTAGCGCTGGTGGCGGCGGCAACGCTGGCTTCGGCCACTTCGGCAGCCTGCTTGGCAGCCTTGTTCAGGCCTTCGTAGGCTTCGTTGGCGGTCTTGATAGCGGTCTTGACGGCAGCAACGGCAGCCTCGGAGCCAGCCGGAGCGGATTCCAGTGCCTTTTCGACCAGGCCGGAGACCTTGGCGTTGGTTTCGGCAACCTGGGTTTCGACTTCCTTGGCGATCTTGTCCTTGGTTTCGGAGGCGATGGCGATCACGTTACGCGAGTATTCCATGCCCTTTTCGATGGACGGGGTGGCCAGTTCCTTGTGGATGGCGACGAAGGACTGGACATCCTTGGCACCCAGCAGGGTGGTGACGTTGGACATGGCTGCTTCGAAAACCGAACGGGCGGCAGCCAGGTTCAGCAGAGCCAGGCGCTCGATACCGTCGAACGTGGTGTTGGCGTAGAACAGGGCGAAATTGAAACCGGACTTGGCGAAATCTTCGGGTTTGGTGAACATGGCGCTTCTCCTGGGGTTGGGGTGAATTATTGGCCACAGATGCTTATGTTGCACCGCAGCATGACTTCATTCTAACCACAGACAAACGGATGTCAACAATTTTTGTGCATCGCACAAATCACGGGGCATTCACATCCAGTCCCAGTTGCGCAGCAATGCGCGTCATCGCCTCCGCAGCCCCCAACGGCAGATGAAAATCGACAATATCGCTCAACTGCGTATAGGCCGGGTTGATTTCGACTGTCGGTATCCCGCTGGTGGCGGCAAAGATCATCGGCTGGACGATATACGGAAAGATGCTGGATGTGCCAATGCTGAAAACGATATCGAAGCCTTCCTGGAATGCGTCGATAAAGCGATCCAACTCGTCTTCCGGCAAGGCCTCGCCAAAAAGCACCACCTTTGGCCGCAAAATCCCGCCACATACCGGGCAGCGCGGCGGAATCTCCCGTCCACTCATGTCACCGGCTGCTTCCTCGTGCAGGCAGGCAATGCAGACCAGGGCCTGCAGATTGCCGTGTATCTCGACGATATCGGTACTGCCGGCTGCCCGATGCAGGCCATCGACGTTCTGCGTGAAGACCATCACCCTTTCCAGCCGGCGTTCGAGCAGCGCAATCGCCTGGTGCGCGGCATTGGGGCGAGCACCGCGGCAATTCTCCTCGATCTGGATCAGGTACTTCCACGTAATCTCGGGGTGCAGCGCAAAAACCTCGCCGGATAACGCCTCCTCGATGCGCAACCCCTCTGCCGTTACCGCGCTATCGTAGAGCCCGCCAACTCCGCGATAGGTCGGCAGCCCGGAATCGGCCGAAATACCGGCCCCGGTAATGAACAGGGCACGCCGCGCCTGCCCCAGAAGACGGGCGATTTCCGCGATGGCGGTGTCGATGGCGTCACGCATCGATCGAACAAATGCCTTATTGAATCAGGAACTTGGTAAACAGGATCTCCTTGACCCCGCTCTTCCGGTCATCGTGGATGATGTGATTGGTCAGTTCGAGGATTTCCTCGATCAATTCCTTCTTGCCTTGCAGGGTGCGCAATTGCGCCTCCTCCTTGCCGGACATGAGCAGGATGATCTCGTGCTGGATCTTGGGGCGGTAAGCCACCAATTCGTGCGCGGCTTCCGGCGAACCTGTCTCGAAGATCAAGCCAAATTGCACATAGGATTTGCCGCCCAGATTGAAGGTAAAAACCATCGGTTCCGGCGCCCCGCCTCCACCGTGATCGTTGGCCGATGCTGCACCCGGAAGCACGATGGCAAAAATGGCGAGCCCCGCTGTGATTAGCAGGGTACGAATGCGTTGGGCCAAAAGCATGATCGGGTCGGGAAACGGAATGATTTGTCGTAGTCGGGGTTTATACCGCCGTCGGGTAAAAAATACCACCGTCAGCGCGGCATGCACTGTTGGCACTGCGACAATATGTCACATCCTCGTGCGCAGGATAAGTCGGTAGGATGTATCCAATGCGTTAGGGAGAGCGCCATGAATCAAAAACCGCAAACACAAAACCAGCCAGAAATGGCTTCCTTGCTGCTTGGTGCAGGTTTTGCGCTGGCTTCGCTCATCATTCTGCCGGCCGTCGCGCAGCGCGTCGGGCTTGGCTCCAGCGTCACCATTGCCCTGCGTGGCGCCTTGATGCGGGCAGCCAATCGTTTTTGATCCAGACGCTATCGTAACCCCCGCTCCACAGGCAGACTATCGGTCTGCCTTTTGTTTTTGCGCAACATGAAAATCCTTTCCTTGCTCGCCCTCGTGCTGACCTGCCTGTTCGGTTGCCAGCAGGCACGCGATCCGAAGCTGCCGGCCGGTGCCGATTTCGTTCTGCAAAGCGCCGACGGCCCGGTCGATTCAAAAGCCCTGCGCGGCAAGGTTCTGCTGGTTTATTTCGGCTACACCAACTGCCCGGATATCTGCCCGGCCTCGCTGGCGGCTGGCGGCCAGGCCTTGAAGGCGCTCAAGGCCGAGGAGCGCGCCAAGGTCAAGCTACTGATGATCTCGGTTGATCCGGAACGCGACACGGTCAAGCACCTGAAGGAATACACCGCCTTCTTCCACCCCGAAATGCTGGGCATCACCGGCACGCCGGAGGAAATCGCCGCACTGGCCAAGGCCTATGGCGCAGGCTACATGAAGCAAGCAGCCAAGGCGGATGGCAGCTATGCCGTCGACCACACCACCTCCACCTACGTAATTGGCCCTGACGGTAAGCTGGCCCAGGTTATCGACCTTGGTGCCTCGACCGAAACCATTGTCGCCGCCGTCCGGAAACTGTTGTAATGCGGCCGTCGACGCTCGCCATCGGCCTGCTCTTGGCGCTTGCCATCGCCCTGCTGGCCTTGCTCGTCCAGCTTGCCAGCCCATCGGCAGCCGATCGGCAAAAGCTCGCCGACAACCGCGCCCTGGTGGAAAAATACGGTTTGACGGATCTCGCGCTCTTCACCGAGGCCCGCTACACCCGCCACCCAAGCCAGGCCGACCTGCATTCGGCCTTCCAGGATCATCCCGGCGCCCTCGAACACTTCCCGACTGGCTCGCTGCTGACTCCCCGCCCTTCCGCACAGAAACCCCATGAGCCCCTGGCTGGAAAAACAACGTCACCTGATTGACTTTACGCTGGCCTCGCTCGGCCGGCGCAAAGCCAAGAATATCGGCCTGCTGATCGCCTACACGTTGCTCGTCTTCGTGCTGGCCTCGCTCACCTTATTCACCCATGCCCTGCGCAGCGAAGCGGCTTTCGTACTGGCCAGTTCGCCGGAGGTGATCCTGCAGCGCATGGTTGCCGGCCGGCACGACCTGATTCCGCCCGACTACCTCGACAAGATCGGCCGTATCCGCGGCGTACAGAAGAAGGAAGGCCGCCTGTGGGGCTACTACTACGACCCGGTGCTCAACGCCAACTACACCTTCATGGCGCGGCCATCCGACGAGGTCAAGGACGGCAACATCATGGTCGGCAACGCGCTGGCTCGTGAACGGGGCCTGGCGGCACACAACACCATTTCCTTCCGCTCCTACTCCGGCAAGCTGTTCACCTTCGAGGTCGCTGCCGTGCTGTCGCCGGATTCGGAACTGCTGGCAGCCGACTTGGTGCTGCTCTCGGAAAACGACTTCCGCAAATTCTTCGAATACCCGGCCGGTCATTTCACCGACATCGCGCTATCGGTCGCCAACCCACAGGAAGTCCGTAATATCGCTGCCAAGTTGTCCAACACCCTGCCCGATTCGCGCCCCATCCTGCGCGAGGAGGTCTTGCGCACTTACCAGAGCGTTTTTGACTGGCGCGAAGGCATCGTGCTCACCGTGCTGGCCGGTGCCATCCTGGCCTTTGCCATCCTCGCCTGGGAAAAGGCATCCGGCCTGTCGGCCGAGGAAAAAAAGGAAATCGGCATTCTCAAGGCCATCGGCTGGGAAACCGGCGACGTCATCCGCATGAAAACCTGGGAAGGCCTGCTCATTTCTCTGACTGCTTTCCTGCTCGGCTTCATCGCCGCCTACGTCCATGTCTTCCACTTTGGCGCAGCCATCTTCGAGCCGGTACTCAAGGGCTGGTCAGTGCTTTACCCGCGCTTTACGCTGGTGCCCACGGTCGACGGCCTGCAGGTTGCCACCCTCTTCTTCTTCACGGTCTTCCCCTATACGGCTGCCGTACTGGTGCCGATCTGGCGCGCAGCGATTACCGACCCCGACGCGGTGATGCGATGATCGAACTCGCCAACATCAAAAAAGCCTTCAACCAGGGCCAGCCCAACGAATACTGGGCGCTGCACGGCATCGATCTTGCCATCGAGCCGGGCAAGGTCACCGCCTTCCGCGGCCCGAGCGGCTCAGGCAAGACGACGCTGCTGACCATCGTTGGCTGCCTCTCCCGCCCGACCAGCGGCCGCGTGCGCTTCAAGGGCGAGGACATTTCCGGCCTGCCGGAGCGTTTCCTGACCGACATTCGCCGGCAGAGCTTCGGCTTCGTGTTTCAGCAATTCAACCTGATCAAGGGCCTGTCGGCGCTGGAAAACGTCATCCTGCCTGCCTTCCCGACCGGTCGGCCGCGCAGCGAGCTGGTTTCGGCCGCTGACGAACTGTTCGACCAGCTCAAGCTCGGCCACCGCAGCACGGCCAAGGTGGAATGGCTATCCGGCGGCGAACAGCAGCGCGTGGCAATTGCCCGCGCCCTGATCAACAACCCGGAGGTGATCATCGCCGACGAGCCGACCGCCAATCTCGATACCGCGCTGTCGAAGGAGTTCATGTCCATCCTGGAAGGCTTTACGGCGGACGGCAAGACCGTGCTGCTGACCAGCCACGACCCGTTGGTCGTTGAATCGGCAGCCGTGCATCGCGTTGTCGGCATGCGGGATGGGCGGCTGACCGAAAACTGATGCTGTTCCAGCCCGCCATCATCGCCCTGTTGCTTGCCGCCGGCCTGGCTGTGGCCATGCTGGCCGGCGTGGCCCCCTTTGCCGTGCAGATCATCCGCCACTGGAACATCCACAGCGGTTCGGAGCGGCAACTGGCGCTGGAGCGGCGCACCTACCTGTTTTCGACCTTGCTCACCTTCGTCATGGTCGCCCAGATCGCCGCACTGCTGCTTTTCGTCTTCAATGCCGATCGGCTCTCGGTGATGTTCGTTGGCGCCATGTGCGCAGTCGGCACCCTGAACGTCAATGGCTGGGGCTTTCCCTCGTTGATCACGCAGATGGTGGTTTTTTTCCTGGCGGCTATCTGGCTGGCGATCAACCACGTCGACACCCTGGCCCGCGACTATCCGCTGGTGCGGGTCAAATACGTGCTGCTGCTCCTGCTGCTGCCAGTCCTCGCCGGCAACTTCTGGCTGGAACTGCAATATTTCGTCAATCTCAAGGCTAACGTCATCACCTCATGCTGCGGCAGCATGTTCTCCGAGGGGAGCAAGACGATCACCGCCGAAGCGTCCAGCCTCGAAGCGGGCCCGGCGCTCTGGCTGTTCTACGCCGGCATGGCGGCCGCCATCGTGACAGCGCTCTGGCACAGGCGGCGGGGTGGGCGAGCCAGCGGCCTGCTGACGGCACTGACCAGCAGCGTCGGGTTCGTTGCCGCCATCACCGGCGTGCTCTCCTTCGTTTCGCTCTACATCTACGAACACCCTCACCATCACTGCCCCTTCTGCATCCTGAAGCCGGAGTACAGCTATCAGGGTTATTGGCTGTACATCCCGCTCTTCGTCGCCACTGCGGCCGGGCTGGGGGCCGGCGCCATGCAGCCTTTCGCCGGGCGGCCCAGCCTGGCCGCCATCGTACCGCGCGTTTCGGCGCGCCTGGCCGGGCTGGCGGCGGCTGGCTTCGTCGTATTCACGGCGGTCGCCACCTGGTTCATACTGAGTTCCAACCTGATCCTGATCGAACACTGACATGCGCTTACTCCTGATCGTCGCTGCCTTGATGCTGGCCACTGCCTGCGGCAAGGAAGCCCCCAAGGCCAATATCAACGTCGGCAACATCGCCCCCACCTTCCAGACCTTCAGCGCCGACGGCGGTGTCACGCATTTTCCCGCCGCCTATTTCGGCAAGCCGCTGGTCGTTCGTTTCTGGGCCGACTGGTGCAAGTATTGCGAAGGTGAAATGAAGGCCATCGAGTCGGTTTACCAGCGCCACAAAGGCAAGGGGCTGCAGGTGCTGGCGATCAACGCCGGCCAGGACAAGGCAACCATCAATGCCTTCATCAACAAAATTGGCGTCACCTACCCGGCCCTCCTCGACGAACAATCGGCCATTGCCCGCAGCTATGGCGTGGTCGGCCTGCCCACTACTTTCTTTATCGATGGCAAGGGAATCGTCCGCGCCAAGATCGTCGGCGAAGCCGATGAGGCGACTTTCGAGCGCCTTGCCCTGGAACTGCTGCGATGAGCGACAACAAGGCATGCGATTTGTGCGGACTCGATGTCGGCATCAAGCCTTTCGTGCTGGACACGGCCGAGAAGCAGTACCAGTTCTGCTGCGAGGGTTGCCGGGGGATTTACGAGATGTTGCATGACATCAAGGAAACCCCGGCCGGAAAAGGCGACAATCAACCTACGAATTCTTGAAAGGAACGATCATGCTGACCGAAGAAATGATGAAGCAGATGCCGCACATGATGAGCCAGGCTGGGCACATGATGACCAAGCCGGTCGCTACCGGCGCCATGATGGCGGCCAGCGGCTTCGCGGCCGGCCGCGGCCTGCTCGGCAATGCCATTCTGCGCAGCCCCTTGGCCCTGCTGGCCGTGGGCGCTGCCGGCGGCATCGCGGCCGGTTTCCTGCTGTTCAAGTACCAGAAGGAAATTGTCGATGGCCTGTCCAAGGCCAGCGGCATGGGCAAGGATTTCGCGCTGCACCAGAAAGAGAATCTCAACGACCTGATGGCCGAAGCCGAGGAAAAGATCGAAGGCCGCAGCACGCCGCCGGCCCCGACTACGGAAACGCCAGCCGCCTGAGGAATCTGCCATGTCGCAAGCCGCCCAACTGGCCGAACGCATCGTTGTCTGCCATCGCGAGCCGGGTTACCTGCGCCTGGAACTTCCGGCCGAACTCTGCGCCCAGGACATCGCTGCCGATCTTGAAGCCGGCGTCAGGACACTGACCGGGGTGGTCAGCGCAGCGGTCGACACCGGCTGGCAGCGCATTTCCATTCGCTATGACGCAAGCCGCCTGACCACGGCACAGGTTGCCCGCCAACTGTATGCCGTCGTCGACGCCCTGCCGGCCGACGCGATCATGCAGCCTGCCGAGGAACCGGCGTCGACCGCCGCCTGGTCGCTGGAACAAGGCCTCCAGCCGCTGCTCGACAAACTGAAGGCTCGCATCGTTCCGGCTGCGCCGCCGCCCGAAGGCTCCTTGCAGGCACGCTTCCAGCCCATCGTCGAAAGCGCGTTGACCGAGAAGGCAATCACCAATTTCTTCAACGATATCGTTGCCTTCTACCTGATCAAGGTGCATTGGGAACTGATCACCAAGCGCTGGCTGCAGAACCCGGTCGCCAACAGCAATGCCTGGCTGACAACCTTCTATCTCGTGTTCCTGCTCGTTCGCTACCGCAAGACCAAATGAAGCATTTCCGCGTCGTTCACCG
>CAZDRS010000015.1:0-23791 GCA_964507585.1 uncultured Dechloromonas sp. | reverse complement strand
CTGGCCAAGGTCGAGGTAGCGAAGGGAACGCCGGGCATCCGCACCGAGAATGCGCTGCTCTCGGCCTACATCTTCGTCGATATCCGCGAGCGCGACATCGGCGGCTACGTGGCCGAGGCAAGGAAGGCCGTCGCCGACAAGGTCAAGTTCCCGCCCGGCTACTACGCCACCTGGAGCGGCCAGTTCGAGTCGATGGAGCGGGCCATCGAGAAGATGAAGATCGTCGTGCCGGTCACGCTGCTCATCATCTTCCTGCTGCTCTACCTCAACTTCCGGCGCCTGACCGAAACGCTGATCGTCATGCTGTCGGTTCCCTTCGCGCTGGTCGGCGGCGTCTGGCTGATGTGGCTGCTCGGCTACAACCTGTCGGTCGCCGTCGCCGTCGGCTTCATCGCACTGGCCGGTGTGGCGGCCGAAACGGGCGTCGTGATGCTGATCTATCTCGACCATGCGTGGGAGGCATTGAAGGCCAGGCGCCGCGTCGAGGGCCAAACGCCCAGCGTCGGCGACCTCTACGCAGCGATCATGGAAGGCGCCGTGGAACGGGTGCGGCCGAAGATGATGACCGTGGTGGCCATCATGGCCGGCCTATTGCCCATCATGTGGGGTACGGGTACCGGCTCCGAGGTGATGAGCCGCATTGCGGCGCCGATGGTTGGCGGCATGATTTCCTCCACCATCCTGACCCTGGCCGTCATCCCTGCCATCTATGCGCTGGTCAAGCAGTGGCGGCTGGCCAGGAACCGGGAAGCCTGAAGAACTCAAGTACAACTGCCTGCCCTTCGGTCACAGCACAACCTGCGACCCCAGTTCCACAACACGATTCGAAGGTATCTTGAAGAATGCCGTCGCGCTGCCGGCATTCCGGAACATGGCAATGAACAGCAGTTCGCGCCAGTAAGCCATTTCCGAACCGAGCCTAGGTATCAGGGTTTCCCGGCCAAGGAAGAATGAGGTGTCCATCATGTCGAGTTGCAAGCCGGACTCGGCACACATCAGCAGGGCACCGGGAATGTCCGGGTCATCCTTGAACCCATATTGCACGGTTACCTGGCTGAAGTTGCCATCCAGCCGCTTGACCTCAACGCGATCCACATCCGGCACATAAGGCACATCGAAGACCTGTACGCTGAGAATCACGACATTTTCGTGCAGCGCCTTGTAGTGCTTCAGGCTGTGCAACAGGGCATGCGGAACGTTTTCCGGGTTGGGCGTCATAAAGACAGCCGTGCCCGATACGCGCTCGACGCCCCCCTCGACGATGCTGGCCACGAATGACTTCAATGCCATCGCTTCATCGGCCAAGCGGCGTGACAGCAACTCTCGCCCCCGTTTCCAGGTGGTCAGCAGGATGAAGACGACAAGGCCAAAAACCAGCGGGAACCAGCCGCCATCGGGAATCTTCACCGAGTTGGCCAGGAAGAAGCCGAGGTCGATGCAGATAAAGGGCAAGGCGCCCAGAATGGCACGCGCCGTGCTCCAGTTCCACAGCCGCATGGCAACCGCAATCGCCAGCAGGTTCGTAATCAGCATCGTGCCGGTCACGGCGATACCGTAGGCGGCAGCCAGGTTGGACGAAGAGCGGAATTCGAGCACCAGGGCGATGATGGAAATCAGCAGCAGCCAGTTGATGGCCGGCAGGTAAATCTGACCGATCTCTTTTTCCGAGGTGTGCTGGATTTCAAGGCGTGGCGTGTAGCCCAGCTGGATGGCCTGCTGGGTTATGGAGAAGGCGCCCGAGATGACCGCCTGCGAGGCAATCACGGTGGCTAGCGTGGCCAGGATGACCAAAGGATAGCGTGCCCATTCCGGTGCGAGCAGATAGAACGGGTTCTCGATGGCACTGGGGTCAGCCAGCAACAGCGCACCCTGGCCGAAATAATTGATGATCAGTGCCGGCATCACGTAGCCCAGCCAGGCGTACTGGATTGGCTTGGCGCCAAAATGGCCCATGTCGGCATAGAGCGCCTCGGCACCGGTAATGCACAGCACGACGGCACCGAGCGCAAAGAAGCCGAGCATCGCGTTGCCCTGCAGGAAGCGGAAGGCATGCAAGGGGTTGATGGCGGCCAGAACCGAGGGATTCTGGACAATCGACAGGGCGCCAAAGGCCGCCAGTATGGCAAACCAGAGCACCATGACCGGCCCGAACAAGGCGCCGACGCTGGCCGTGCCGCGCCGCTGAAAGAAGAACAGGCCAATCAGAACGACCAGTGAAATGGGCAGGATGTAGGGGTTGAAGGCCGGCGTGATGATTTCCAGGCCCTCGACGGCCGACAGCACCGAGATGGCCGGCGTAATCACGCCATCGCCGTAGAACAGCGCGGCACCGAACAAGCCGAGCATGACCAGCGTTTTTTGTTGCCAGGTACCCGGTGTGCCCTTGTGCAGCGCCAGGGTCATCAGCGCGATGATGCCGCCTTCGCCCTTGTTGTTGGCGCGCATGATGAAGGACACATACTTCACGGTCACCACGATGATGAGCGACCAGAAGAACAGTGACAGGATGCCGAGGACGTTCTCCGGGGTAATCGGCACCGGATGGTGCGCCCCGCCGAATACTTCCTTGATGGAATACAAGGGGCTGGTGCCGATATCGCCATACACGACGCCGAGCGCCGCCAGCGTCAGCGTCGCCAGACGCTTCTTGTCCTGTTCTGTTTGCATGATTTCCCCTTACGGCTGGAAGCGATAGCCCACGCCGGTTTCCGTCAGAAAATGTTTGGGTTGGGTCGGGTCGCTTTCCAGTTTTTGCCGGAGATGGCCGACATAGACCCGAAGGTAATGACTGCTCTCGACATACGACGGCCCCCAGATCTCGCGCAGCAGGTTGCGCTGGGTCAGCACTTTGCCGGGGTGTCCGACCAATACCGTCAGCAGGCGATATTCGAGAGGCGTCAGATGCACCTCGGCGCCCTCGCGAGTCACCAGGCGCCGCGACAAATCGACGATGACCTGGCCGAACTCGATGACGGGCGAGGCGGCTTCCGGATTACGGCTGCGGCGGCGGAGCAAAGCCCGAACCCTGGCGCGCAACTCGCCGACACTGAATGGCTTGGTCAGATAGTCGTCCGCCCCGGCATCCAGGGCGTCAATCTTGTCATGCTCCTGCGACCGGGCCGAGAGAATCAGGATGGGAATATCAGACCAGCCGCGCAGGTCGCGAATCAGCTCGATACCGTTCCCGTCCGGCAAACCCAGGTCGAGAATCAGCAAGTCGGGCTGCCTGGCGCCGGCTTCCAGCAAGCCTTGCGCCATCGTTTCCGCCTCGGCCACCTGGCAGCCCTCCTCTTCCACCGCAACACGGACGAAGCGGCGTATCTGCTTTTCGTCCTCAACGATGAGAACCTTGGCAGGCGTCGTCATGCCGCTTCCTCCTCGATGCTCGGTGGATTGCCGACGGGCAGCGTGAAACAAACCCGCGCCCCGCCCTCCGGCCGGTTATCGGCCGCAATCGTGCCGCCGTGGGCTTCGACGATTGCCTTGCAGATGGCCAGACCGAGGCCCGTTCCCGGCTTGCCGGATTCCCGCTGGCCGCGGACGAACATATTGAAAAGTTCCTCCCGCCGGTGAGCGGGGAAGCCAACCCCCTGGTCGAGCACGGCCACTTCAACGACGGAACCCGCCTGCTTGGCCCGCAACTCGATGGGCGTTTGTGCCGGCGCATATTTGGCGGCATTTTCCAGCAGGTTGCACAGCACCCGCTCGACAAGCACGGCATCGAACTCCAGCAGGGGAAGTTCCCTGTCCAGCATCACCTTGACCGGATGCTCGGCCAACGCGCTGCCCAGCAGCTTGATGCTGGCGCCCACCACCTCTTCGAGCGGTTGCCATTCGCGCCGCAGCGTGACCTCGCCGGCATTGAGCCTGGCCATATCCAACAGGTTGCCAACCAGGCCGGCCAGGCGTTCTGCCTGCTCGTGCAAGGCTTGCGCGGTTTCCAGCGCGGCGGGCGGCAAGGCGGGTTTGACCAGGAACAAGGAGTCGGCCAGGCCGACCATGGCAGTCAATGGCGTGCGCAGATCATGGGAAAGCGCCGAGAGAATCGAGCTGCGCAAGCGCTCGGTCAGCATCTTGACCTCGGTTTCCTGAGCGACATCGACGTAATGCAGGCGCTCCACGGCAACGGCAATCAGGGAGGCCAGCGCGTCCAGCAGTGACAACGACTCATCGCTGGGCTCGCCTGGCTGCTCATCAAAGGCAACCGCCAATACGCCCCGCATCCGCATCGGCGCCTTGAGCGGGAGATACAGCGAGGCGTATCCCATCCCACGCACCTCGTCGCTGCGGACAAACTTTCCCCCCTCGAAGGCGACGTAGGCAAGATGCGATTCTATCGGCAGGTTCGCCTGGGTGCCGGCCACACCCAGGGTTTTGCGTTCCGCGTCGGGAAGCAGGACGACCGAAGTGGCGGGCAGCCGCGAACGGACAAAACCATTGGTAATTTCGACGACCTGTTCGATGGTCAGCGCACCGGCCAGTTGTTTGGCAAGCTGATACAAGGCCTGGGTTTGCTGCTCGCGCCGCACCGCTTCCTGTGCCCGCTGGCGAAGTATCGACGTGAAGTGCGTGGTCGTCAGGGCCGTCACCAGCATGACGACGAAGGTGACCAGATACTGGATATTGCTTACCGCCAATGAGAAGCGGGGCGGCACGAAGAAAATATCGAAACAGAGGACGCTTACAACGGAGGCCAGGATAGCGGCATTGCGGCCCAGCTTGACGGCGATGATCAGCACCGAGAGCAGAAAGAGCATCACGATATTGGCCAAATCGAGATAGCCAAGCAGTGGCGTCGCCAGCATGGTCGTGCCGGCACACGCTGCCAGGGTCAAGGCGATGCGCTGGGCAGTGCTGTAATTTTTCTCGCTGTTAGAGGTATCGAATGGCATTTTGCGTTTCCGATAACGGGATGGCTCAAGATTAGGGCGCCCCGTGTAAAAACGCTGACCATTCTGGCAAGCGACACGTAAAAATGTTGTATAGATTTTGCCCGAAGGCAGCCCCCGGCAACCCGGATTAAGGCGCTCAAGGCGATGCACGGCTGGTAAAATCCTGCTTTTGTAATGTCTGGATCACCGATGAAACGCACCCGCTTTGGTTCGCGCGACCGTCTCTCCCGCGAAGCGGCCGAATTGCAACGTCTGGCCGCTGGCCTTTCCGAATCCGGCGGCAAGCTGGAAGACAGCTACTGGGAAAGCCAACTGGCGGACACCGTCGATGGTCTGCTCAAGAACGGCGCCGAGGACGACATCAACACTGCCCTCGACCGCCTGTTCGAAGCCAACCCGCGCGCCCACGACGAACTGGCCGACATGGTCGAATCGCGTGCCGAAACGCACCGCCTTGAGGCGCAGAGCCAGGAATTCGACATTCAGCTCTTCGCCGCCCCGGTTCTCGCCTGGTCGCGCTTCTCGATCCCCGCCTGCCCGCTGCCCAAGAGCACGCTGCAGGCCCTGGCCGTGCAGCTTGGCGCCCACGTTTTTGGTGCCGATACCCGCCTGGCCCTGGCCGACTTCCTGTTCAGCCCGGATCAACTGCCGCGCAGCTTCTGCGATACCTGGCAACTGACCAAGCAACTGGGCGAAGCCGCGCTGGCCGGCGCCCACCTCGGGATCGACACGGCCGGCATGCCGGAAACCAACCGCTTCCTGTCCGACGTGCGCTACCTGGTCGGCGCCATCGCCGTGCCGCGCGGCAAGCCGCTGTTCCGCTGGAACGAGGCCGACGGCAACAAGGAAACCGCACTCAAGGAATGGCTCAAGCAGGGCAGCCCCAACCTCGAACCGCTGCTCACCGGCTGCGCCTGGCAACCGCTGCTGGCCGACGCCTACCATGCCGCCTGCCGCAACGCCGACCGCCTGTCGCGCCCCTACTCGCTCAAGGCTTCCGTCGCTTTCCTGCAGACCATGCTCGGCCTGATGCCGGCCGACATCCGCGCCGTCGTCGGCCCCTGCTACGACCGCCGGATGGAGGAATACCGCGTCAGCCTCGGCCCGACGACCGGCGACGAGGTTTACCACGGCATCGTCTGGCCGCTGCTCGGCGCCGAAGACGAGGCCACCGATACCGCCGGTGAAATCGAGGCCGTACTGCGCGAAACCGGCGTCAAGGAAGTGCTTTTCCTCGACCACCATTTCCCGATGGAATTCTGCGACGACTGCGGCGCCCCGCTCTTCCCCAACCGCGAGGGCGAGCTGGTGCATGCCGAAATGCCGGAGCAGCCCGCCACGGCCGGTTCCCAGATCCTGCACTGATGCCCCATTCATCCAACCACGACTGGCTGGCGCGCAGCCAGGCCGCCGTCTGGCACCCCTGCACGCAGATGCAGCACCATGCGGAGCAAGGCTCGCCGGCCTACCTGCCGCTGGTGCCCATCGCCCGCGGCGCGGGTGCCTGGCTTTATGACTTCGACGGCAAGCCTTACCTCGACGGTATCAGTTCGTGGTGGACAAACCTGTTCGGCCACGCCAATCCGCGCATCAACGCGGCGCTGCGCGAGCAGCTGGAAACCCTGGAACACGTGATGCTCGCCGGCTTCACGCACCAGCCGGTGGTCGAGCTCTCCGAGCGCCTGTCGGCCCTGACCGGCGGCGCCCTCGGTCATGCCTTCTACGCCTCGGACGGTGCCTCGGCCACCGAAATCGCGCTGAAGATGAGTTTTCATTACTGGCGCAACGTCGGCCGCCCGGAGAAGTCGGAATTCCTCTGCCTCGCCGGCAGTTACCACGGCGAAACGGTCGGTGCGCTGGCCGTCACCGATGTGGCCATTTTCAAGGATGCCTACGCCCCCTTGGTTCGCGCCGCCGCCCATGTGCTGCCGGCCCCGGACAGCCGCCTGGCCGAAGCCGGCGAATCGCCGGCCGATGTCGCCCGCCGTGCTGCTGCCGCCCTGGAAAGCTGGCTGGAACGGAATGGCGAGCGCACCGCCGCGCTGATCGTCGAACCGCTAGTGCAAGGCGCCGCCGGCATGGTCATGTACGACCCGGAATACCTGCGCCTCGCCCGCCAGCTGTGCGACCGTTACGAGGTGCACCTGATCTGCGACGAAATCGCCGTCGGCTGCGGCCGCACCGGCACTTTCTTCGCCCATGAGCAAGCCGCGAACGATGGCAACCCCATCCGCCCCGACCTGATGTGCCTGTCGAAGGGCATCTCCGGCGGTTACCTGCCGCTTTCCATCGTCCTGTGCAGCGACACGATCTACGCTGCCTTCCTCGACGACTCGGTCGCCCGCGCCTTCCTGCATTCGCACAGCTACACCGGCAACCCGCTGGCCTGCCGTGCTGCGCTGGCAACGCTCGACATCTTCGAGCAGGACAAGGTGCTCGCCGCCAACCGCGCCAAGGCCCGGGCCATCGGTGCCGCCCTCGCCCCGCTGGCCGAGCATCCGCAAGTCCGCCACCTGCGCCAGCGCGGCATGATCGCCGCCTTCGATGTCGCCACCGACGACGCCTATTTCTCGCGCAAGTTCTACCGCGCCGCGCTCGACAACGGAGTGCTGTTGCGCCCGATCGGCAACACCGTTTACCTCATGCCGCCCTATATCGTGAGCGACGATGAAATCGCCCGGCTCGGCCAGGCCATCGAAGCCACCCTGACCGCGGTGCTCTAGGAAACCAGGCCGTGGCACGCGCAGAAGCGTTGATCAGCTGGCTACGCGCCGAATGGGGCAGCCTGACCCAGCTCAACCGCAGCGACCGCCGCTGGCCGATGCCCCTCGCCGCCGCGCTCTCCTCCGGCCTGCCGCTGCTGGTCGGCGCCTGGTTCGGCCATCTCGACTACGGCCTGATCTCCTCGCTCGGCGGCATGGTCTTCCTCTACCTGCCGGAAACGCCGATGTATCACCGCATGGTGGTGCTGCTTGCCTGCGCCTTCGCACTGATCGCCAGCTACGCCGCCGGGGTGGTCAGCCAGCTCTGCCCGCCGGCCACGGTGCCGGCCCTGACCCTCACCGCCATCCTGGTCACCATGGTCAGCCGCTACTACTGCATGCCGCCGCCGGGCAGCTTCTTTTTCGTGATGGCCGCCTCGGTCGGCGCCCACACCCCGGGCGGCATTCTCGACGTGCCGCTCAAGGTCGGCCTGCTCACCATGGGCTGCCTGCTGGCCAGCCTGATCGCCTTCCTCTACAGCCTGATCATGCTGCGCCGCCAGGCGCCCCGGCCGATCCCGGCGCTTCCTGCCCCCACCTTCGATTTCGTGGTTTTCGACGCGGTGATCATCGGCCTTTTCGTCGGTATCGCGCTGGCCCTCGCCCAAACCCTGCAACTCGTCCAGCCCTACTGGGTGCCCGTCAGCTGCCTGGCCGTGCTACAGGGCATGACGCTGCGCGCCGTGTGGACGAAGCAGATCCACCGCATCGTCGGCACCGCCATCGGTCTGCTGCTGGCCTGGGGCCTGCTGCTCCTGCCACTCACCCCGTGGACGATTCCGCTGGTGATGATCGTTCTCGCCTTCTGCATCGAAATGCTGGTTGTCCGGCATTACGCGCTGGCCAGCATCTTCATCACGCCGCTGACCATCCTGCTCGTCGAAGCGGCCAACCTCGGGCACGCCCTGCCCACCTCGCTGGTCGCAGCACGCTTCTGGGATACCGTGCTCGGCTGCCTGGTCGGCCTGCTTGGCGGCGTCTGCCTGCACAGCCCGCGCTTCCGCGCCACGCTGGGCCCGCTCATCCGCCGCCTGCTGCCGGCCGGCCTGACCTCCGCCCCATCCACTCCGTGATTGCCGCCATGCCCGAATCCGCGCTTCCCGCCCAACTCGCCAGCGAACTCAGCGCCATCGCCGCCGCCGGCCTGACCCGTCGCCGCCGCGTGCTCGAATCGCCGGCCGGCCGCATTGCCCGCGTCGAAGGGCGCGAAGTACTCAATTTCGCCGCCAACGACTACCTCGGGTTGGCCGGCAACGCCGACATCGCCCGCGCCCTGGCCGAAGGGGCGCAACAATGGGGCGCCGGCAGCGGCGCCTCGCATCTGGTCAGCGGCCACCTCGCCCCGCACGAACGGTTCGAAGCCGAGATCGCCGCCTTCACCGGTTTTGAACGCGCCCTCACCTTCTCGACCGGCTACCTCGCCAACCTCGCCGTCACCCCGACGCTGGCCGGGCGCGGCGATGCGGTGTTCGCCGACAAGCTGAACCACGCCTCGCTGATCGACGCCATGCAACTGGCCAAGGCCAACGGCGCCGACGTCCAGCGCTACCCGCACAACGATGTCGCCGCGCTGGAGCGCCAATTGGCCGCCAGCACCGCAGCCCGCAAGGTCATCGTCACCGATGCCGTGTTCAGCATGGATGGCGACCTCGCGCCGCTGCCGCTGATTTTCGCACTGGCCGAGCGCTACGATGCCTGGCTGGTCGTCGACGACGCGCACGGCTTCGGCGTGCTCGGCCCGCACGGCGAAGGCAGCCTGGCGCACTTCAACCTGCCCGCCTCGCCACGCATCCTGCTCATGGGCACGCTCGGCAAGGCGGCCGGGGTCGGTGGCGCCTTCGTGGCCGGCTCGGCCATCGCCATCGAATACCTGCTGCAAAAAGGGCGCAGCTACATCTTCACCACCGCCGCCCCGCCGGCCATCGCCTGCGCCCTGTCGACCAGCCTGTGCATCATCCGCGACGGTGACGCCCTGCGCGCCAACCTGATGGCCCGCATCGCCCAGTTGCGCGACGGCCTGGCCGGCAAGCCCTTGCTGCCCTCGCCCACCGCCATCCAGCCGCTGATCGTCGGCGACAACGAGGCCGCCGTCGCCCTGTCGAAAGCCTTGTGGGAGCGCGGCCTGTGGGTGCCGGCCATCCGCCCGCCCACTGTCCCCAAGGGCACGGCCCGCCTGCGCATTTCCGTCTCGGCGGCCCATACCGCTGCCGACATCGACCAACTGCTTTCCGCCCTGAAGGAACTCGCATGACCGCTCCCTTCGTCTTTCTCCCCGGCTGGTGCGTCGGCCGTACCCCGGTTGCCGCCACGGTTAACGCCCTGAACGGCAGCATCATCGACCTGCCCGGTTACGGTAGCGAGCCGCTGATCGCCGATTTCGACGCCGCCGTCGATGCCTACGCTGCCCGCCTGCAACCGGGCAGCGCCCTCGGCGGCTGGTCGCTCGGCGCCCAATTGGCCCTGGCCATCGCCGCCCGCCATCCGGACAAGGTCGGCAAGCTGCTGCTCGTCGCCGGCACCACCAGCTTCGTCCAGCGCGACGGCTGGCCGCACGCCATGGCCCCGGCCATGCTGGCCGACTTCACTGCCGGCATCGCACCCGATGTCGAAGCCATGCTGCCGCGCTTCGTCGGCGGCTTCAATCGCGGCGACGCCCGTGCCAAGAGCATTACCGCCGAATTGCTGCAACTGGCCGACCCGCGCCCGAGCGGCGAGGTGCTGGCCACCGGCTTGCGCTGGCTGCGCGATGTCGACCTGCGCCCCGACGCCGCCCAGGTGCAATGCCCGACCCTGCTCATTCACGGCGCCGCCGACCCGTTGATGCCGCTCGGCGCCGCCGAGGCCCTCGCTGCGCTGATCCCCGGCGCCCGCCTCGCCGCCATGGCCGATTGCGCCCACGCCCCCTTCCTGTCCCGCCCCGACGATTTCCTGGCCGAGGCCCGCCGCTTCCTCAATGACTAAACCGAGCAAGGCGCGCGTCCGGCAATCCTTCGAACGTGCCGCCCCGACCTACGACAGCGCCGCCGCCATCCAGCGCGCCATCTGTCACGACCTGATCGATCGGCTGCCGGCCCTGTCGGCCAACCGGCTGCTCGACGCCGGCTGCGGCACCGGCTACGCGCTGCCCCTGCTCCGCCAACGCTTTCCGCAAGCCCACATCGTCGGCCTCGACCTCTCGCCAGCCATGCTGCGGCAGGTGTCCGAGCCTTGCTGCCGCATGGCCGCCGATCTCGAACACCTGCCGCTGGCCGCCGCCAGCGTCGATCTGTTCTGGAGCAGCCTGGCCGTGCAATGGTGCGAGTTGCCGCTCGTCCTCCGTGAAGCCCGCCGCGTCCTGCGCCCGGGTGGCGCCCTGGCCCTGGCCAGCCTCGGCCCGGACACCTTCCACGAGCTGCGCCATGCCTTCGTCGGCGTCGATGAATACCGGCATACCCTGGCCTTTCACGCCACGGACGAAATCGCTGCCATGGCAGCGACGGCGGGCCTGCACGAAGTCGCCGTCCACAGCTACCGACAGGTTGCGCACTATGCCGATTTCAAAGCGCTGCTCCGCGCCGTCAAGGCCATCGGCGCCAACCAGGTCGGCGACGGCCGGCGCACCAGCCTGATGAGCCGCAGCGCCTTCCAGAAAGCCGAAGCGGCCTACGAAGCGCAACGCACGCCCGATGGCTTGCCGCTAACCTACGACGTCATTACCCTGATCGCCCGCCCATGAGCCCAGCCTACTTCCTGACCGGCACCGATACCGAAATCGGCAAGACCTTCATCACCTGCGCCCTGCTCCATCGTGCCCGCCTCGACGGGCTGCGCGCTGCCGGGTTGAAGCCGGTGGCAGCCGGCACCGATGCCGCCGGCCTGAACGACGATGTCGAGAATATCCTTGCCGCCAGTGGCGTTGAACTCGCGCGTTCTCTGGTCAATCCCTACTGTTTCGCCCCGGCCATCGCACCGCATATCGCTGCCGCCGAGGCCGGCGTGACGATCGATTTCGCGCCCATCCGGGCCGCCTGCACGCAAGCCCGGCAAGCGGCCGACCTGGTCATTGTCGAAGGCGTGGGCGGGTTTTGCGTGCCGCTGGGCGACGACCAGGGCAGCGACGACCTCGCCGTCGCACTCGGCCTGCCGGTGATCATGGTGGTCGGCATGCGCCTGGGCTGCATCAGCCACGCCCTGCTGACGGCCGAAGCCATTGCCGCACGCGGCCTGCAACTGGTGGGCTGGGTGGCCAATCGCATCGATCCGGCCATGTCGCGCTTCGAGGAGAATCTGGCCGCCCTGCAATCCCGCCTGGCGGCGCCGCTACTGGGTGTCGTGCCGCACGCACCGGCTGGCGGCGTCTCCGGTGCGGCCGAGTACCTGCGCCTACCCAGCGCGTAGCACCGTCGCCACTTCACGCAAGCGGGCCTGGAGGTCGCTGACCGCCGCAGCCAGGCTGGCCAGTTCACCGGCCTGGGCCGACTTTTCGACGAACAGCGCTTCCGCCGCACCAGCCTCGTCCGAGAAGGTGGCGAGCAGGCCCTTGATGGTATGCGCCTCGCGCTGCAAGGCCTTGATGTCACCGTCGGAAAAAGCCGCCGCAATGGATGCGCAGTTGCCTTCGACATCCCCCAGGAACATATCGACCATCATTGCGTAGATTTCTTCGTCGCCCCCCAGGCGATCGAGGATGGAAGCCCGATCGAGTACGAAAGCTGCGGCCATTCTTGTCTCCATGTCGCCGTCGCCACCAGGCAGGACGGCCCTCTGTCAAATTTGTGGAATGTCTTCGTCGCGGAAGCGCTGGCGAATTTCCAGCGCATCCTCCCAACCGGCCAGGAAGGCTTCCACGCACATCGGGTCGAAATGCTTGCCCCGCCCATCCTCCAGGAAGCGGCAGGCATCGTCCAGCGACCAGGCACGCTTGTAAGGCCGCTCCGAAGTCAGCGCATCGAACACGTCTGCAACCGCGACGATACGGCCAAGCAGGGGTATCTGCATACCCTTCAGGCCGTACGGATACCCTGAACCATCGTATTTCTCGTGGTGCGAAATGGCCACCTCGGCCCCGGCCCGCAAAATCTCCGAACCGCTGTCCTTGAGCAGTTCGTAGCCGATGCGGGCATGGCCCTTCATCACCTCGAACTCCTCCGGCGTCAACTTGCCCGGCTTGAGCAGGATGTAGTCCGGAATGCCGATCTTGCCCACATCGTGCATCGGGGCGGCCTCCAGCACCAGCTTCTCCATCGCCGCCCCCAGGTCGAGCCCGCGGGCAATGATTTGCGAGTAATGCGCCATGCGCTGGATATGTGCACCGGTTTCCGGGTCGCGGAACTCGGCGGCACGCGAGATGCGGAAAATCAGTTCCTTTTCGCGATCGCGGATTTCGCTGGTACGCGCCTCGACCAGCTCGGCCAGATGCGCCGCCCGGTCGGCCAGGAACTTCTGGCCGGTACGCAGCGACAGCATGTTGCGCGCCCGCGCCCCAAACTCGATGCGGTCGATCGGCTTGGTCAGGAAATCGTTGGCGCCGCCGAGCAAGGCATCGTAGCGGACATCCTTCTGGTCGTTGGCGGTGATCATCAGCACCGGGATTTCATCGCGACCATGCAGGGCGCGGAAGGCGGCAATGAACTTCAGTCCATCCATGTCCGGCATCATGTAATCGACGATGACCAGATCCGGCACGTTATCGCGACACCATTCCAGTGCCGCCACCGGCCGGTCGAACAATACCGGGCTGCATTCGCCCAATTTGAGCACCAGGGCCTTGATCAGGGTCAGATTGATGTCGCTGTCATCGACGATCAGGACAGTATGCATGGCGTTTCGGGCTTGCAGGAGGTCATTGGCTCCGAGTATATAATGCCCCGCCATGAAACTGCTCTTCGACCTCTTCCCCGTCATCCTCTTTTTCGCATCCTTCAAGTATTCGGAAAAGAACCCTGAAACGGCCGCCGCCTGGGTTGCCTCCCTACTCGGCTCGGCCGTCGTGGACATCAAGCAGGCGCCTATCCTGCTCGCCACCGTCGTTGTCATCGCCGCCACCGTTGCCCAGATCGCCTGGGTGCATTTCCGCCATGGCAAGGTAGACAAGATGCTCTGGATCAGCCTCGGCCTGGTTGTCGTTTTCGGCGGCCTGACACTGGTTTTCCAGAACGAAGCCTTCATCAAGTGGAAGCCGACCATCCTTTACTGGGTATTCGCCGTCAGCCTGGCCTTCAGTGCGCTGATCCTGAAGAAAAACCCCATGAAAGCCATGCTCGGCGAACAACTGACGCTGCCGGAGGCGGTCTGGGGCAAGGTCAACCTGTCATGGATCGCCTTCTTTGCCGTGATGGGCGTGCTCAACCTGTTCGTTGCCTTCAATTTCCCGACCGATACCTGGGTCAATTTCAAACTGTTCGGCGGCATGGGTCTGATGCTCGTTTTCGTGCTCGGCCAAGGCCTGCTGCTGTCCAAATACATCGAGGAAAAATAATGCTCTACGCCTTTATCGCCGAAGACCGTGCCGGTACGCTGGACAAGCGCCTGGCCGCCCGCCCCGCCCACCTGGAACGCCTGCAGGCCCTGCAGGCCGAAGGCCGCCTGTTCGTCGCCGGCCCCTGCCCGGCGATCGACTCGCCCGATCCCGGCCCGGCCGGCTTCTCGGGCAGCCTGATCATCGCCGAATTCGCCTCGCTGGAAGCCGCCAAGGCCTGGGCCGACGCCGACCCCTACATTGCCGCCGGCGTTTACGAGAAAGTCACCGTCAAGCCCTTCAAAAAGGCCTTGCCGGCGTGAGCAGCCAGACCGTCGAACAGTTGCGCGAGCGCCTGACGGCTGCCCTGCAACCGACCGCCCTGACCATCCGCGACGACTCGCACCTGCATGCCGGCCATGCCGGCGCACGCAGTGGCGGCGGCCATTACCACCTGGACATCACGGCAATTGTGTTCAAAGGTAAAAATACCGTCGCCCGCCATCGTCTGATCTATGATGCCGCCGGTGACCTGATGCAAGGGCCCATCCATGCGCTCAGCATCAACACCAGCGTCCCCGACGCGGTATAATTTTTTCTTACCCTTTCCACCCAAGGATAGATACATGCTCAAGCTCTCCCGTCTGGCCTCCCTGCTCGTCGCTGGCGCCATCGTTTCCGCCCCGGCCTTCGCCGCCGACAAGGGCAAGGCTTTTGCCACCGTCAATGGTCAGCCGATTTCGCAGTCCGTTTACAACGCATTCGTCGCCGAACAGAAGGCCCAGGGCGCCCCGGATTCGCCGGAACTGCAAGCCGCCGTCAAGGAAGAACTGGTTCGCCGCGAGATCCTCGCCCAGGAAGCCAAGAAGAAGGGCATGGACAAGAACCCGAACATCCAGGGCCAAATCGAACTGGCCAAGCAAGCGGTTCTGATCCGTACCTACCTGTCCGACTACGTCAAGGCCAACCCGATCAGCGAAGCCCAGCTCAAGGCTGAGTACGACGTGATCAAGAACAACCTCGGCAGCACCGAATACAAGGCCCGCCACGTGCTGGTCGAGAAGGAAGAAGACGCCAAGGCCATCATCGCCAAGCTGGACAAGGGCGAAAAGTTCTCCGAACTGGCCAAGCAGTCCAAGGATCCGGGCTCCAAGGACAAGGGCGGCGAACTGGGCTGGAGTTCCCCGGCCGCCTACGTCAAGCCGTTCGGTGACGCCCTGACCAAGCTGAAGAAGGGTGAATACACCAAGACCCCGGTGCATTCCGACTTCGGCTACCACGTCATCCAGCTCGACGACTCCCGCCCGGCCAACCCGCCGCCGTTCGATCAGGTCAAGCCGCAGCTGCAGCAGCGCGCCAGCCAGCAGCAGATCGAAAACCTGGTCAAGGAACTGCGCGGCAAGGCGAAGGTCGACTAAACGCTGCCCCCGCATGCGAAAATGCCCACCGCCGGTGGGCATTTTCTTTTGGAGAGGCGTCATGTTCAGCAGTCTGAAACAACTGTTCGGCAAAGCGGATACGGCAACCGCCCCCGCCAACGCAGACACGCCCTCATCCCGCCCGGGCGGAGACTCCCCCTTCCTGCGCCGCGAGCCCGTTTTCGGCAAGGACAACCATCTCGCCGGCCACCTCTTCCGGCTACAGCAGTCCACGGCCTCCGCCAATGCCGACAGCGGCCTGCAACGCGATTTCGACCGCATCCTGCTCGGCACCCTGAACGCCAGCTCCGAGACCTGGAACCGCAGCCCGGCCTTCATTCCAATCAGTTCGACCAGCCTGGATTTGCCGGTACTCGAACACCTGCCGGGCGCCAAGGTCGTCCTGCTGCTGCAACTCGCGGCCGATGCCGAAGCCGACATCGTTTGCAAGGCCATCGCGCAATTGCGCGAACGCGAATTCCAGTTCGGCCTGTTTCGCCAGCCGAAGAATCGCGCCTTCGCCAAGGTGATCCAGAAGGTCGATTTCGCCGCCATCGACATTGCCGCCAGCGAGCCCAATGCCATCCGCGACTTCTCGGCAGCCGTGCGGGCCGGCGTCCAGGGCAATCCGATCCAGTTGTTCGCCTGCAATGTCGATACCCAGGACGAGCACCAGCTTTGCCTGCAATGGCATTTCGAGTACTGCCACGGCAAGTTTGCCGAGCAACCGGCCGATATCCAGAATGCGCCCGGCGGCGACCCGCACAAGACGCAATTGCTCAATTTGCTGCACCTGGTTCAGGGCGATGCCGAAAACGCCGAGATTGCCACCGCGATGAAACTCGACCCGGTGCTCAGTTTCCGCATCCTGCGCTACCTCAATTCGCCAGCCCTGGCACTGACCCGGCGGATCGATTCGCTGGAGCAGGCACTGATCATCCTCGGCCGGCAAAAACTGACCCGCTGGCTGGCCGTGCTGCTTTTTTCGGTACGCGAACCCCAACTCAGTGACTGGCTGCTGATCGAGAATGCGCTGACCCGGGGTCGCCTGATGGAAGTGCTCGGCGAACAGGGCATGCCCGGCCAGCACCACGACCCGCTGTTCCTGACCGGCATCTTTTCCTGTCTAGACCGCCTGCTGCGCCGGCCCATGGCCGATATCCTGCGCGCCATGCCGATTGCCGACCCAATCCGCCAGGCGCTGCTTGACCGTAGCGGCCCCTACGCTCCACTACTGGCCGTCGCCGAGGCGGCGGAAGCCGTCGACCAGACAACCATGGCCGGCGCCGCCGAAGCGGCCGGCGTCACGGCGGACGCCGTCAACCGCGCCCTGCTCGCCGCCACGGCCTGGGCCAGCGAAGTGACGGAATACTGGGAATAGGCCACTTCGCCAGGCCAATCGGCAAAAACTTGATGCAGGTTGCGGCAAAAACCCTGTGCCCATGGCTAAATCCGGTCAGATGCGCTTCTGTTTTCTGATCATTCTTAACCTGTTGCTGCCCTTGGCGGCCATCGCCGACCAGTCCCTGCAGGCCTGGTTGGACACCGCCCTGCCCGGCACCGTGCTGCGCCTGCCGGCCGGCACCTATCGCGGCCCGGCGACGATCAACAAGCCATTGACGGTGGAGGGCAACAAACAGGTCATCATCGATGCCGGCGGCCACGGCACGGTACTGACCATCAAGGCCGACAATGTGACCGTACGCGGCCTTACCCTGCGCGGTAGCGGCGATTCCCACGACAAGCTGGACAGCGGCATCATGGCCGAGGGCAAGGCGCTGCTCATCGAAAACAACGTGCTTGAGGACGTGCTGTTCGGTATTTCCCTGCACAAGACGACGGACAGCGTCGTGCGCGGCAACCGCATCCGCTCGCGCCCCGTCGACTCCGCCGACCGGGGCGACGGCATTCGCCTGTGGTACAGCACCGGCAACCGCATCGAGCGCAACGACATCGCGCAGATTCGCGACATTACGGTCAGCAACTCGCCGCACAACCGCTATCTCGGCAACACCATCCGCGACAGCCGGCGCGCCTTCAATTTCCTGTTCTCGCACCGTAGCCTGGTCGAAGGAAACCGCCTGGAGAAGAACTCGACCGGCATCATCGCCCTCAACTCGGACGGCATGATCATCCGCAACAACGTGATCCTGCACGCCATGGACGCCTCCGGTGCCGGCGTGGCGCTCAAGGAAACCTCGGCTGCGCTGATCCAGGGCAATGAAATCATCCATTGCGCCCACGGCATCATGGCCGACTCGCCGATGAATCCGCTCAACCGCATCGTCTTCATCGACAACACCATCGCCCACAACATCACCGGCATCTACTTCTACGGCGCCAAGGGCGGCCACATCGCCATCAACAATACCTTCAAGAGCAACCTGTGGCCGGTCACCATCATTGGCGACGGCGACCCGATGAACGACACCTGGTGGGGCAACAGTTGGGATACCTACGAAGGCTTCGATCTCGATGGCGACGGTTTCGGCGACAAGCCGCACGAACTGCACGCCTGGGCCGACCGCATCTGGCTGGAAACACCGAGCGCCACCTTCTTCCGCAATACGCCCGTGCTGGAACTGCTCGACTTTCTCGAACGGCTGGCACCCTTTTCCTCGCCCAGCCTGATCTTGCGCGACACCGCGCCACGCATGCGCAAATAGCGCGGCTTGCCAACCTAGCCGCAATGCGGTTCAGTTAGTGAAAAGCCTCCGGGATTTGTCGTTCCCGCGAAGGCGGGAACCCCGTAAATGCGTGCTTCCCGGATTCCTGCCGGCGCGGGAATGACGCGTAATTGAATCGTATGGCCTAGCCGAGCCAGTCGCGAAAATCCTCGATCAGGTCATCGACCGCACCCAGCGAGAGATTGAAGAAATCGCAGGCGGCTGGTGCGGCCTTGGCCCACTCCTGCTCGCCATCGCCGCTGTTGTGCAGGCGGATGATGTGTTCGGCCAGGACACAGACGGCAATCAGGGCGCGGGCCGTATCGTGGATGACGCCGGGCTTGCTCAGTACGCTGTAGTCGTGGTGATAGAGAATGCCCTCGGCAATGAAATCGGGCAGTTGCCAGCGACGCGCCAGGAAATAACCGACGACGGCATGGTTGGTGCCAAGCAGCGCATCCTCGACATCGGTGAACAAGCGGTCTTCTGCCACATTGGCCTGCGCCAGCGCTTCCTTGGCCTGCGGGAAACGCTTGACCAGCAGCGGAATGCCACAATCGTGGAAGAGACCGAAGGTGTAGGCGACATCCGGCCGTACGCAGCGCAGGCGCTTGGCCAATTCGGCCGACACGCGTGCCGTCTGGGCCGAGGTTTCCCAGAAACGCTCCATCGACACATCCGCGTCGTCGGCCAGGGCAACCCGCAGCAAGTGGCCGATGATCACGCTGAAGACACTCTGCATGCCCAGGACGTTGATCGCCTGCATGACGGAAACCATCTTGTTGCCGGTGGAGAAGGCCGGCGAGTTGGCGATCAGCATGACATGGCCGGAGAGGGCAACGTCCTTGCTGATCAGGCGCGCCACTTCGCGTTGATCCGGCTCATCCTTGCGCAATTCGGCATCGAGTTCCAGCAGGATGGCGGGGCAGGGGGGAATATCCACCCCATTCAACATTCCTGTCAGGAGTTTTTCTTCCGGTACTGGCTTCATGTGCGCTGTTTTCCGAGACAACTTGTTGGAGACGCGCCCGATTGGCGCCTGCTACAAATAACAATTTTAATATTAGCAACAAGAGCCGATCGCAGAAATAGCACAAAGGTCATAGTTGATATTCGTCACCACCTCCCTGCATGGCCATTTCGACCACGCGTTTGGACAGATGCGGCGCGAACAGGGCGATCAGGTCGTAGTCGTAGCGGCGCAGGTAGGTACCGCGGCGCACGGCCAGGCGAGTCGTGTTCGACTCGAACAGGTGCCCGGCATCCATGGCCACCAGGCCTGTATCCCGCTGCGGGTCGACGGCCAGGGATGAAATGATGCCCAGGCCGAGGCCAAGGTTGACGTAGGTCTTGATCACGTCGGAATCCAGGGCGGTCAACGCGATGTTGGGCTGCGCGCCGATGCGCTCGAAAGCCCGGTTGATGCGGGAGCGGCCGGTAAATGCCGTGTCGTAGGTAATCAGCGGCCACTTGGCCAGCTCGTTCAGCGACACCGGCTGCGACTTGATGATGGGGTGCCCTTCCGGGGCGATGACACAGTGCGTCCATTGGCGCACCGGCAGCGTGATCAGCTGCGGATACTGGTCGAGCGCCTCGGTGGCGATACCGATGTCGGCCTCGCCGCTGACCACCCATTCGGCAATCTGCTTCGGGTTGCCCTGGTGCATTTCGAGCTTGACCGACGGATGCTGGGCGACGAAATCGCGCACCACCACCGGCAGGGCATAACGGGCCTGGGTATGGGTGGCGGCGAGCACCAGGCGGCCGGTATCGCCGGTAGCGAATTCGGCGCTCGCCCGCTTGAGGTTTTCCGCCTCGCGCAGGATGCGTTCGGCAATGCCGAGCACCACCTTGCCCGGCTCGGTAACCCCGGTAAAGCGCTTGCCGCTGCGCTCGAAGATGGAAATACCCAGTTCGTCCTCCAACAATTTGACCTGCTTGGAGATACCCGGCTGCGAGGTGTAGAGCGTTTCCGCCGCCTCGGATACATTGAGCCCCTGGCGCTGGATTTCGACGATGTAGCGAAGTTGCTGGAGTTTCATTTTTAGGATCCAGGATCGAGTTTTTAGCTGTTAGCAAAAACACTAACCCCCAATTACTAATAGCTAATAGCTAATAGCTATATAAATCTAACCCAATATTCTTTTTGATTCAAATCGGCGCTGCTACGATGCGCCCCCATGGATTATCTCTATACCCTTTCCGGTTTCGGCGTCGGCGCCATCGTTGGTTTGACTGGCGTTGGCGGCGGCTCGCTGATGACGCCGTTGCTCGTCCTGCTGTTCGGCGTGCCACCGGCCACCGCCGTCGGCACCGACCTGCTCTATGCCGCGATGACCAAGGCCGGCGGCACGGTAGCGCATGGCCGCAAGGGGCATATCGATTGGCGCATCACGCTGCGCCTGGCGGCCGGCAGCATCCCGGCCGCTGCCATCACCATTTTCGTGCTGTCGCAACTGCCAGAAGGAAGCAACACCATCAGTGCCATCGTCTCGCACGGCCTGGGTTTTGCACTGATGCTGACCGCCATCGCCATCCTGTTCGGCCGCAAGCTGCGCGAATACGCCGGCAAGCACGATGAATCGCCGCTCCGCCAGTGCTGCCTGGGCAAGATCACGGTCGCCGTCGGCGTGCTGCTCGGTGTGCTGGTGACCATCTCGTCAGTCGGTGCCGGCGCTCTGGGTGTCGCCGCACTGTTTTTCCTCTACCCCAAACTTTCGCCGGTGAAAATTGTCGGATCGGATGTGGCGCATGCCGTGCCGCTGACGCTCGTTGCCGGCCTGGGTCACTGGTTGCTCGGCGGCGTCGATTGGACGCTGCTCGGCAGCCTGCTGCTCGGTTCGCTGCCCGGCATCTGGGTTGGTAGCCATCTTTCCGCCAAGGTACCGGAGCATATCCTGCGCCGCATCCTGGCCTCCATGCTGGTGCTGATCGGCACCAAGCTGGTTTTTGCCTGATTTACCCGAGGACGTTTCATGTACAAATACGATGCCATCGACCGCCAACTGATCAACGAGCGCGTTGCCCAGTTCCGCGACCAGGTTCGCCGCTGGAAAGCCGGCGAACTGGCTGATGACGAATTCCGCCCGCTGCGCCTGCAGAACGGCCTGTACATCCAGCGCCATGCGCCGATGTTCCGTATCGCCGTGCCCTACGGCATGATGAATTCCGCCCAGTTGCGCACCCTGGCCCAGGTTGCCCGCAAGTACGACCGCGGCTACGGCCACTTCACGACCCGCCACAACCTGCAGTTGAACTGGCCGAAGATCGAGGACGTGCCGGAAATTCTGGCCGAGCTGGCGGAAGTCGAGATGCATGCCATCCAGACCTCCGGCAACTGCCTGCGCAACATCACCACCGACCAGTTCGCCGGCGTTGCCGCCGACGAGATCATCGATCCGCGCCCGCTGGCCGAGATCATGCGCCAATGGACGACCTTCCACCCGGAATTCGCCTTCCTGCCGCGCAAGTTCAAGATCGCCATCTCCGGCACCAAGGAAGACCGCACCGTCACCTGGTTCCACGACATCGGCCTGCACCTGAAGGAAGTTGACGGCCAGGTCGGCTTCACGGTGATCGTTGGTGGTGGCCTCGGCCGCACGCCGATCCGCGGCCAGGTCGTGCGCGACTTCCTGCCCTGGCAGGACATCCTCAGCTATTGCGAAGCCATCCTGCGCGTCTATAACCGCTACGGTCGCCGCGACAACGCCTACAAGGCACGGATCAAGATCCTGGTGCAGGCGCTCGGCATCGAGGCTTTCCGCGAGCAGGTCGAAGCCGAATGGGCACATGGCAAGGGCGGCCCGATGACCATCACCCAGGCCGAATACGACCGCGTCGCCGCCCACTTCGCCACGCCGGCCTACGAAGCGGTTGGCGCCGTCGAACTGCCGCAGGACAAGGCCTTCCAGCGTTGGCTGGAGCGCAACACCCACGCCCACAAGGTTGCCGGCTACGCTGCCGTCACGCTGTCGCTCAAGCAGCATGGCGTCGCGCCGGGCGACATCACGTCCGAGCAGATGGAAGCCGTTGCCGACCTGGCCGACCGCTACAGCTTCGGCGAACTGCGCATCAGCCACGAGCAGAACATCATCCTGGCCGACGTCAAGAAATCCGACCTGCCGGAAGTCTGGCAAAAGGCCAAGGCCGCCGGCCTGGCCACGCCGAACATCGGCCTGCTGACCAGCATCATCTGCTGCCCTGGCGGCGACTTCTGCGATCTGGCCAATGCCAAGTCGATCCCCATCGCCACCGCCATCCAGGCCCGCTTCGACGATCTCGACTACCTGTTCGACATTGGCGAACTGGAGCTCAACATCTCCGGCTGCATGAACGCCTGCGGCCACCACCACGTCGGCCACATCGGCGTGCTGGGGGTGGACAAGAACAATGACGAGTTCTACCAGGTCACGCTGGGTGGCCGCCAGGGCAACGAAGCCAGGCTCGGCAAGGTGATCGGCCCGTCGTTCTCGGCCGGTGAGATGCCGGACGTGGTCGAGAAGATCATCAAGGTCTATCTGGAAAACCGTACCGACGAAGAGCGCTTCCTGGACACCTTCGATCGCATCGGCATCGACCCGTTTAAGAACCGTGTTTATGAAGGCCGCGCCCATGGCAAGGCCAAGATTGCTGAAGTGGAGGCCGCATAATGGCGCAACTGATCAAGAACGGCCTCGCCGCTACCGATAACTGGAAAGTCCTCGAGCTGGGCGAAGGCGAATCGCCGGAAACCGTTGCCCTGCCCGAAGGCGACATCATTTTCCCGCTCGCCGTCTGGCAGGCGCGCAAGGATGAAATCGTCTCCCGCCCGACCATCGGCCTGCTGCTGCAGCCGGCCGACCGGGTCGAGGATGTGGCCAGCGAGCTCGCTTCCTTCAACATCATCGCCGTCAATTTTCCGAAGTTCGTCGATGGCCGCGGCTACTCCACCGCCGCCCTGCTCCGCCAGCGCTACGGCTACACCGGCGAGCTGCGTGCCGTGGGCGACGTGCTGCACGACCAGCTCTTCTTCATGCGCCGCGTCGGCTTCACCAGCTACGCGCTGAAGGACGGCAAGAACCTGGCCTACGCACTGGAAGCCGGCTTCACCCCCTTCGGTGACGCTTACCAGGGCGCCACCACCCAGCTGCAACCCTATTTCCGCCGCCGCGCCTGAGAACCAGCATGACCCCGAACCTGCTCAACATCACCCCGGAACTCACTGCCAGCGTCGCCACCAAGACCGAAGCGGTCAAGGCCCTGCTCGCCGACATCGCCGGCAACTGGTCGCCCGCCACCTTCGCCAACAGCCTGGGTGCCGAGGACATGGTTCTGACCGACCTGATTGTCAAAACCAAACTGCCGATCGAAATCTTCAGCCTGGACACCGGCCGCCTGCCCCTCGAAACCTATGACCTGATGGCCGCCGTCGACAAGCATTACGGGCTCAAGCTCAAGGTCTATTTCCCGCAACCCGAGGAAGTCGAAAGCTACGTCCGCCAGCATGGCATCAATGCCTTCTACGACTCCGTCACACTGCGCAAGGCCTGCTGCTACGCCCGCAAGGTCGAGCCGCTGCAGCGTGCCCTGGCCGGCAAGCGCGCCTGGATCACCGGCCTGCGCGCCCAGCAGGCAACCA